>NZ_CALXHK010000002.1:0-97199 GCF_944388085.1 Candidatus Allofournierella excrementigallinarum
ACTGTTTTGAGGATGGCTCTTTGCCGTTCCCATCAGCGTTCTTTGAGCGGTTTGCTTCAAAGAACGCTGCTTTTTTTGTGGTTTTGGGCTTTACCAAAGAGGGAAAAGGAAGAAAATCGCCTTTTGGAGAGACGAAGCACCCCTTGCGCTTTTGATGCGTGCAGGTTAAAATTACAACTGCAGCTTACCCGCAGCAGAAAAGCGTGTAGGCAAATCGGACATCCGGTTAACAGAAGGGGATAGAAAAATGAAAGTTTTGGTCATCTCGGACATCCACAGCAACGTTTGGGCTTTGCGGGAAGTGCTTCGGGCAGAAAAAGGATTTGACCTTCTGGTGTGCGCAGGAGATTATGTGGATTACGGGGTCGCACCCTGCGAGACCATCGCACTGGTCCGCTCGATCCCCGGCGCGGTGCTGGTGCGGGGCAATCACGATAAGCTGCTCACCGAAATCTATGAGAGCAGTGAATACCGCACCAAGAAAGGGCATGATTTCAAGTGGTCTCACGATAACTGCCTGAAGATGAGCGACGGTGATGTGGACTTTTTGCGGGCACTGCCCATCCACAAAAGCTTTGAGGCGGATGGTGTGTATTACATGGTCCAGCACCAGTATAAAAATGATTACTCCACCGTGGAGTGCCGCTTCCAGTTCGATCAGTTTTGGACCGAACACGCGCCCGCGGTGCCGGACGGCGCACGCCGCTGCATGATCTTTGGCCATTCCCACCGGCAGGCAGTCCACTGGCTTTCGGGCGACCGTCTGTGGCTGAACCCGGGCAGCGTGTCCTATCGCCGGCCGGACGACCCGGAAAAAACGGCCCAGTACGCCGTGATCGAAAACGGTGAGATCTCCCTGCGCCAGGTGCCCTACGACGCTTCCGCCCAGCTGGCGGCGGCGAAGGAGTATCTGGAAAAGGACGCGATGATGGAGACGGAACTGCAGGATTTCTTTTTCTTTTTCGGCAGCGCGAAAACATCCCGCGACCCGCTGGTTCGAAAGGAGAGGGGCGAATGAGCATGATTCGGCGCATCCCCATGGAGGGGGTGATGAACCTCCGCGATCTGGGAGGCTTTGCCTGCCCGGGCGGATGTACCCGGTGGGGCTGCATTTACCGCAGCGCCGCCCTGAACAGCGCCACGCCCGGCGATGTGGAGAAACTGCGCCTCCGGGGCGTGAAACTGGTGCTGGACCTGCGTAACCCGCAAGAGGTCCGGGCCCGGCCGGACACGCTCATACCCGGGGCGCAAAACCTCAATTTCCCTTTACTGGGCGACTACCCTTTGGACAGGATACCCGTCAACGATACGGTCAGAAGCACAAAGAGCCTGCACCGCATGTACCGGCTGGTCCTGCGCCACGGAGGTGAAGGCATCCTGGGGGCGGTTCGAGCGCTGCTGGCGTGCGATGGCGCTGTTTTGTTCCATTGCGCTGCCGGAAAGGACCGCACCGGCATCTTCACAATGCTGCTGCTGAGTCTGGCGGGTGTGGATTGGGTCGATATCCTGGCAGACTACACGGTGAGCGAACTGTATCTGGAAGGATATACCGCCGACATCTCCGGCTCCAACGTGCATAACATGCGCATGCTCCGCAGCTTTTTGGAAAAGGAATACGGCTCACCGCGAGAGTATCTGCTGGGCCTGGGCGCATCCGAAGGAGAGCTGGAGGCATTTCGGCGCCGTTTCGTCTGTTCTGAGGGGGACACGCAACAGAGCTGTTGGTGATAACGCACAAAGGGGATGTGCCGGCTTTGGACGATACACTGAAATTTATGTCCACCGGTTGACATTTTTGCTTGAGGTTTTATAATGGAGACAGGCTCAATGGAAAAGCGAAATCGACATCTGAACAGAAGAAAGGCGGAACGGGAGGGACTTGCCGCGTTCGCCAGACTTCTGTTTTGGCGGCTTTTTCTTCGAAAATATGTCAATCGCTTGACCGAAAAAATGACGGATGTTGCTTTGAAAGGAGAAGTATCAAAATGAAAAAAACAATGAAACGGGTCGTGGCCGGTGCTCTGGCGCTGTCCATGACGATGCTGATGGCGGCTTGCGGAGGCTCCGGAGAGTCCACAGTGTCCTCCGGTTCCGCCGCCCAGCCTTCCAGCGGCAGCACCGCCAGCGCTGCCACCATCAAGGTGTGGGTGAGCTCCGGCGCGGAAGACGACGTCTACCGCGAGACCTTTGAAAAGATGGAAAGCGAACTGGGCATCACCATCAACGACGAATACTATCCCAAGGACGAGCTGGACAGCAAGCTGCAGGTCGCTCCCGTGGTGGGCGACTCTCCCGATCTGATCGTGGCCGACTACCTGCAGATGCCCGCTTACTATGAGGCCGGCATGATCCAGCCCGTGGACGAATACATCAGCGAGGACCTGAAGAGCGACCTGCTGCAGTCTGTGATCGACGAGTCCACCTACGACGGCAAGATGATCTCGACCGCTCAGTTTGACTCCGGCATGGCCATGTGGGCCAACAAGTCGATGCTGGAAGACGCGGGCATCCGCATCCCCACCAGCTACACCGACGCCTGGACCAAGGAGGAGTTTGAGGACGCCCTGGCCAAGCTGAAGGCCAACGGTGTGGAGTACCCCCTGTACATCCGGCAGAACAAGCCCTCTTCTCTGTACTACACCTACATGCCTGTGATCGCCAGCTTTGGCGGTGACTATGTGAACCGTGACACCATGCTGGCCACCGGCACGCTGGACAGCCCTGAGACCATTGCGGCGTACGATTACATCAGCTGGCTGTGCGACCAGGGCTACATGAACCCCGCCTGCGACTACGAAGATGGTTTCTACGGCCGCAAGGAGAGCGCCATCGCTCTGCTGGGCCACTGGAAGTACACCGAGCATGTGGACGCGCTGGGCGACGATGCCATCATCATCCCCATCCCTGACTTCGGCCATGGCGTGTTCACCTGCACCGGCTCCACCGTTTGGGCTATGACCACTGCCGCTGTGGACAACGGCGTGGCGGATGCCGTTTGGAGCGTGATGGAAAAGAGCATGGACCCCGAGTACATCACCCTCGTGACCGACTTCAACGGCGCCATTCCTTCCCGCTACACCGTTATGGAAGCGGATCCCGAGCTGCAGGAGGGCGGCCGCCTGTACCTGTACCGTGAGCAGCTGGAGGCCAACATCGTTGTTCTGCGTCCTCTGACCCCCGCTCATATGACCATCTACAGCGCCATGGAGTCTGTGATGGCCGACGTCATCGCCGGTGCGGACGCTGCCGAAGCCCTGAGCGCGGCTGCGCAGTCCATCGACGAGATCATCATCGAAAACGGCTGGAACATCGAGTAACGCCGAAAGGGGGAGCGCGCACCAGCGCCTCCCCCTTTTTCTTCTTCATCATAAAGGATGTGAAACCGGTTGAAAAAATTCCGCATAAAAAGCATGAGCACCCGCACACAGGAGGCGCTTACCGGCTGGCTGTTCAGCGCGCCGGCACTGATCGGTGTGTCCATTTTCATGATCGTGCCCTTCTGCATGTCGGTGGTCTTTTCGTTCACCAACAAGATGCTGGTGCAAAAGCCCGGCGAGCCGCTGCACTTCACTTTTTTTGACAACTACATCAAGCTGTTCACCAACGATCTGGCTCACCAGGCATTTATGAACACCCTGCTCTACGCCGTGATGGTGGTGCCCGCCACCATCCTGCTGGGCACCCTGCTGGCGGTGTTCGTCAACAGCAAGCTGCGGGGCGTGAAGATCTTCCGCACCATCTATTTCAGCCCCCAGGTGGTCACCATGACCGTTGTGGCGGTGGTGTGGTCCTTCATTTTCTCCTCCAGCGAATCCGGCCTGATGAACTCCGCACTGAAACTGTTCGGTCTGGAGCCTCAGCGCTGGCTGCAGGACACCCACTGGGCCATGTTCTGCATCGCGGTGATGTACATCTGGCAGTCTCTGGGTCTGCAGATGCTCATCGTGCTGGGCGGCCTGCAGTACATTCCGGAAGAACTGTATGAAGCCGCCTATCTGGACGGCTGCAATTCCTTCCAGAAATTCTGGCGCATCACCGTGCCCATGCTGAAAAACACCCTGGTCTATGTGCTCATTTCCACCACCATCAACACCCTGAAGCTGTTCACCCAGGTCTATGTTCTGACCAATGGCGGGCCGCAGAATTCCACAACGTCGGTGGTGTATCTGCTGTACAAGTCCGGCTTCATCAACCAGCAAGTGGGCTATTCTTCCGCGATCGCGGTGGTGTTCTTCCTCATCGTGTTCCTGATCTCTGAAATTCAGAACCATATCATCGGAAAGGAGTGAGCGGGATGACAACAGCAGCAAGCAAACAGAGAAAGATCCTCTCGCTCCTAGCCCACTATGCGGGCTATTTGGCACTGACCTTCCTCTTTATCGCACCCATCGTGTATCTGGCGGTATCCTCGCTGAAGAATGATACCCAGATCGTGGCGGATATGTCCACCTTCAAGGCGTTCCTTCCTGTGGGCGAGCTCTCGCTGGAAAACTACGTCACTGTGATCCAAAAAGTAGACTTCATGAAATTCTTCAAGAACTCTGCGGTGGTGGCTGTGATCTATGTGGGCGTGTCCACGATCATCAACGGCATGATCGGCTATTCTCTGGGCATGTTGGAGTTCAAGGGCAAACGGCTGGTCATCTCGCTGGTGATCGCGCTGTCGGTCATCCCCACCGAGGCGGTCATCATCAATCGCTTCCTGGTGGCCAACGAGCTGGGCATCCTGAACTCCTACATCGGCCTCGCCATCCCCACGGTGGCCTATCCCATGTTCATGTTTCTCTACTACAACCACTTCAAAGGCATGCCCAAGGAGCTGATGGAGGCCGCCATCGTGGACGGCGACAGCTACGCCGGTATCTTCTGGCACATCATGTTCCCGCTGTCCAAACCTATTATCGCCACCGTGGCTATCATGGGCTTTATCCGCTCCTGGGGCGATTTGCTCTGGCCTACCCTGGTCACCCGTGACGAGACCTATCGCACCCTGCCCCTGGCACTGCGTGCCCTCTCCACCGATGTGTACATCTTCTGGGGCCAGATTTTCGCCTTTGCCACCTTGATGACCATTCCGGTCTTTGTGATCTTCCTGCTGTTCCAGAAGCAGTTCATCCAATCGCTGGCCATGAGCGGCATCAAGGGATGAAACTGCAATATCTGGGCACAGGCGGCGCCGAAGGGTTCCCCGGCATGTTTTGCGGCTGCCGGGCCTGCCGCCGTGCAAGAGCGGAAAAGCAATACAAGGCCCGCAGCTGTTCGCTGCTCAACGATTCCATCCTTATCGATCTCTCGCCGGACCTGTATATGCAAAGCCTGAGGTTCGATGTGGATCTGACGGCGGTACGCGCGCTGGTGGTGACGCATTCCCACCGGGACCATCTGGACCCCTTCGGGGTCTGCCTTCGCGCGCGGGACGGTGCAAGCCAGCGGCCTGATCTTTCTGAAGAAGAAAACCGGCTGCCGGTTTACGGCGGTGAGCGGGTGCTGGAGACCATCCGGGCTGAACTGGATAATCAACCCCACGCCAACCGGGCGCGGCTGGAGCTGCATGCCATCCGGGCAGGCAGCCCCTTCCGGGTGAAAGACGTGGAGTTCCATCCCATTGAGGCGAATCACAAGCCGGACGAGCAGTGCTTCATATTTGCTGTGCGCGAAGGGCAAAGCTGGCTTCTCTACGCCAACGATACCGGCGAGCTGCCGCAGAAAAGCCTGGAAGCGATCCGCCGGCTGGGCGCGGTATTCGACGTGGTCAGCATGGACTGCGCACGGGGCATTCTGCCCGGTGACGGCCACATGGGCCTTGGAGAAAACATCGCGCTGCGGGATTTCTTGCGGCAAAGCGGCTGCGTGAAGGAGACGACGCGGTACTATCTGAACCATTTTTCACACATGTGCGGCCTTCTGCCGGATGAGATGGAAGCCATTGCCGGTGAACAGAGCTTCACTCTCGCCCGGGACGGCATGATACTGACGGTCTGAGCCCTTCCCTCCTGCCGCTTTGCGCTGTATAATAATGGCAAACCATCTACGCAAGGCAGGAGTGATTGCAGTATGGCGACGATCAAAGATGTGGCGCTGCATGCCGGCGTCACCGTGGCCACGGTCTCCCGTGTTCTGAACAACCGGGGCTACATCAGTGAAAAGACCCGCCGGAAGGTGTATGAGGCCATGCGGGAGCTGAACTACCAACCCAACGAACTTGCGCGGGCGCTGTACAAAAAGCAGAGCAAGGTCGTGGGGGTGGTGGTGCCCTCGCTGCTGCATCCGTATTTTTCCGCTTGCGTCCACTATCTGGAAAAATACGCCGCACGCCAAGGATACAAGATCATGGTGTGCAACTCCAAGCGGGAGCGTAAAAGCGAGATCGAATACATCGAGATGCTCAAGTCCAACAAGGTGGCAGGCATTGTGCTCTGCACCCGCACCGGCGAGCTGGCCGACATCCTGGACGATTCGCTGCCGGTGGTGACGCTGGAGCGTTCCATCTCCGACAAGATACCGGCCATCATGTGTGACAACTACCAGGGCGGCGTACTGGCCGCCCAGAGCCTGCTGGACCGGGGGCGCAAGGGCATCGCCGTATTTCCCGGCCAGCCCAAGGTGCAGCTGCCGGGCGAATTGCGGGTCACCGGTTTTCTGGATACCTGCCGCCAGGCGGGCGTGGAACCCATCGTGGTGACCACCGATGAAAGTCAGTTCGCAGCGCGTGACTACCGCGGCACCATCCGGGCGGCGCTGCGTGTACACCCGGAGATCGACGGCGTGTTCGCTACCAGCGACGTTATGGCGGCCCAGGTCATCCAGGAGTGCGCCAAGATGCACCGCAGCATCCCGAAGGACGTCAGTCTGGTGGGCTTTGACGATGTGGACATCGCCAGTCTGACCTGCCCTCCGCTGACCACCATCCATCAGCCTCTGGAACAAATGTGCGAGTATGCAGTGGACGGCATTCTGCGCAAATTGAGGGGAGAAACCGTGCCCGTAAAGACCATCCTGCCTGTTTCGCGGGTGGATCGGGAATCGGTGTAAGACATCGCCTGTGCTCTTCGGGCGCGGCGGTGTGTTCCGCCGCGCGCTTGTGACGCATCCCGATCCTGCGCTCAGCGGGGCGGGCACGCTCATAAGGAGAAGAGTATGAACACGAATACCATCATGCACGGCGATATGCCGGGCGACAAGATCGAGATCAACGACGGACACCGCATGAAGGCACAGCGGATCCTGCCTCTGCTGCAGGAAAAGCTGGAGCCCATCCGGGCCGCCAATCCCCATGGCCGTGCGGTCGTCTGCGTGTGCGGCGGCAGCGGCGTGGGTAAGAGCGAGATCGCCAGCCTGCTGGGTCAGGCCCTGCAGGACAGCGGGCTGGGCAGCTATGTGCTCAGCGGCGACAACTACCCTCACCGCATCCCCGCCCAGAACGACGCCGAGCGGCTGCGTGTGTTCCGCTGCGGGGCGCTGAAGGGCCTGGTGGGCAGCGGCCTGTACACCGAACAGGTCAAAAACGAGCTTCTGGAGCTGCAGCGGCAGGACGTGGACTGCGACCCCGCCCAGACCGCCGGCCGCCCCTGGCTGGAAGTCTATCAGCGGGAAGGCAAAAAGACGCTGGCCGGGTATCTGGGCAGCGACAAAGAGCAGGACTTCGCACAGCTCAGCGATATCATCGCCCGGTTCAAAAACGGCGCCGGCAGCATCTATCTCAAACGCATGGGCCGCACGCCTCTGGACCTGTGGTACGATAAGGTGGATTTTTCTGACAAAAAGGTGCTCATCATCGAGTGGACCCACGGCAACAGCGACGGCTTTTCCGGGGTGGATCTGCCCATCCTGCTGAACAGCACCCCCCAGGAGACCCTGGAACACCGCCGCAGCCGCAACCGGGACGGCGGCGTGGACCATCCCTTCACCACCATGGTGCTGGAGATCGAGCAGCGCCTGCTTGAATCCGCGGCCCACAAGGCGGCCATCATTGTGGCAAAAAACGGTGACCTGCTCAGCTATGAGCAGTACCGGGAACAGATGGCACGGGGGTGAGCGGCGATGAAAGAATTGTCGAGCGGGCCGATGCTCAACGCCTACCCGGACAGCATCGGCGGTCAACTGGCGGACATTGTGGCCTTTCTGAGCCGCGATGAACTCAAGGACGTTTTTTCTTCCTTTTACATCCTGCCCAGCGTCTTCAACACCGACCTGGATCGGGGCTTTTCGGTGGTGGACTACTCCCTCAGCGAGGACCTGGCCCGGCGGGAGGATCTGGACGCGCTGCGGGCGTTGGGGCTGGACCTCAAACTGGACTTCGTGCTGAACCACGCATCTGTGCTCAGCCCCCAGTTCCAGAGCATGGTCCATGACCCGGACTCTCCGTATCGGGACTTTTTCATCGACTGGAACGAGTTCTGGAAGGGCGAAGGTGAGATGACCGAAGAGGGATATATCCTCCCGGACAAAAAACACCTGGACCGGATGTTCTTCCGCAAGCCGGGACTGCCCATTCTGATGGTGCGTATGCCCGACGGGCGGGACGTGCCCTATTGGAACACCTTCTACCAGCAGGTGGATTATCAGGTGCCCACGGTGCAGCAGCTGATGCATGCCTGCGGCCTGCAGTATACCCGTGCACTGCGCCTGCATGAGCGCATTGCTCCGGCCCTGGCGGAGGGCAAGACTCCCGCACAGCTGGACTTCACCGGCTTCGAGGGGGCCAAAGAGGCGGTGTGCGGCTGGCTGGAGGCCCACCGGGAGTATCTGGGCCAGATGGACCTGAACATCCGCTCGCCGCTGGTGTGGCAGTTCTACGACGACACCCTCAAAACGCTGGCGGGCTACGGCGCGCGCATCGTCCGGCTGGACGCCTTCGCCTACGCCCCCAAGGCGGTGGGGGAGAAGAATTTCCTCAACGAGCCCGGCACCTGGGACCTGCTGGCCCGGGTGGACGAACTGGCGAAGAAATATGACCTGGATCTTCTGCCTGAGATACACGCCAGCTACGGCGAAAAGATCTACGAAAAGATCGCCGGGAAGGGCTACATGACCTACGACTTCTTCCTGCCGGGCCTTCTGATCGACGCTTTTGAGCACAAGAACGCCGATTATCTGCGCCGCTGGGCGGGCGAAATCCAGGCCGGCGGCCTGCGGGTGGTGAACATGCTGGGCTGCCACGACGGCATCCCTCTGCTGGACCTGAAGGGCCTGATGCCGGACGAGCGCATCCAGGGCCTCATCGACGCGGTGGTGGCCCGGGGCGGCTACGTCAAGGACCTGCACGGCGCCAAGAACATGTATTATCAGGTGAACGCCACCTACTACAGCGCTCTGGGCGAGGACGACGCCAAAATGGCGCTGGCCCGGGCCATCCAGATGTTCATGCCCGGCAAGCCCCAGGTGTGGTATCTGGACCTCTTCTGCGGCAAGAACGACCACGAGGCGGTGCACCGCGCCGGCCCCGGCGGCCACAAGGAGATCAACCGCACCAACATCCCGCCCGAGGCCATCGACGGCCTGCTGCAAAACCCCTGTGTGCTCGAGCAGCTGGATCTGCTGCGTCTGCGCAGCACCCATCCGGCCTTCGGCTTCGACAGCGAGCTGGAGATCGGCGGCGAGGGCAGCGAGCTGGAGCTCACCTGGCACAAGGGCGGCGAGTGGGTCTCCCTCCACGCCGACCTGGACAAGGCGAAATATTCCATCACCGGCACTTCACTGTAAATAGCTAACCGGCCGCGCCGCGGCGGACATCTGTCCACCGCAGCGCGGCTTTCTTTTTGAAGAACAAGCGGGGGATACCGGCCCGCTTTTCCTTTTTGGGAAAACGATGTCAGCGCACCTCGCCTGTGCTATACTGAATGAAAAGCCGCAAGGAGGGGACAGTGCATGGAACAGAAGCAGGGCGGAGCGGTCCGTTTGGCCCGCCCCCGGGACATTGAGGGCTGGATGGAACTGGTGGAGCGGGTGAAAGCGGAGTTTCCCGGATTGGAAACGGCCGGGGCTGTGGCGGAGCACAGGGCCGCCGTTCTGGACTTTATTCAGAATTCATCCGCTGTCTGCGCCGAGAAAAACGGGCGCATCGTGGGCGCGCTGCTGTTCTCAAAGGAAAGCGGCACGCTCTGCTTCCTGGCGGTGGACCCGGACAGCCGCCGGCAGCATATCGCGCGGGAGCTGGTATCCTTGATGCTGGCGCGAATGGACGAGGACCGGGACGTTGCTGTGACCACTTACCGGGAGGGCGACCCGCGGGGCGCCGCCGCCCGGGCGTTTTATAAGCGCATGGGCTTTTCGGAAGGCGAGATGGGGGAAGAGTTCGGCTGCCCCGTGCAGCAGTTCATCCTCCGGCGGGCGCGCGCCGGACAAACATGAGCACGGAATGTCGGGCGGCGGCCGCCGCTTTGCGGTATGCTGGGACCAGAAGGACGGTGTGACCAATGGATTGGGTAGAAAGCATCCACAGAGCGGTCCGGTACATTGAAGAGCATCTCCGGGAGGAGCTGACCATCGGGGATATCGCGAGGCAGGCGGCCCTTTCTCCGTTTTATTTTCAAAAGGGCTTTGCCATGCTGTGCGGCATGACGGTGGGCGACTATATCCGCCAGCGCCGGCTTTCCGCCGCCGGACTGGAGGTCCTCACGACGGACCGGAAGATCATCGACATCGCGCTGGAGTTCGGCTACGACTCGCCGGACAGCTTCACCAAAGCCTTTGCCCGCTTCCACGGCCTCACACCCGCCGCACTGAGAAAAAGCGGAGGCGCGGTCCGTTCCTTTGCTCCGCTTCGGATCAAAGTGACATTGGAAGGTGGTCAAAACATGGATTGCAGGATCATGAAAAAAGAGGCGTTTACCGTCCTGTGCAGAGCAAAAACTTTCAGATATGAGGACGGCGCGGCGGAAGTGCCCCGGTTCTGGGCCTCGCACTTTGCCTCGGGCGGCGGCGAAGTGGTGCGCGGCGTCTACGGCATCAACCTGGACGAGAGCATGGGCGGCAGCGAGTTCGAATACCTCATCGCTGACAACTACGACCCCGCCGCCCAGGTGCCGGAGGGGTTTGTCACCCGCACCATCCCGGCCCACACCTGGGCGGTGTTCCCCTGCACCGGGCGGATGCCTCAGGCGCTGCAGGAGCTGAACCGGCAGATCTTTTCCCGCTGGCTGCCGGAGAACCCGGACTACAAGATCGCCGCGGGCATCAACGTGGAGCTGTACAGCGACGCAAGCAAATTTGAAAACGGCACGCAGGACCAGGAGTATTACTGCGAGGTCTGGCTCCCGGTGGAAAAGAAATAAAAGATGTGTCCGGCCCCGGCGCTTTGCCGGGACCGGACATTTCGTTTCGCCATAGATTGACAGAAAGGCGGAAAGAACGGTATGATAAAGTAATTTGAGGCCGGCCCGCACGGACCCGCGCCGGCTGTACCGTTAAACGAAGGGAAGAGAGACATTGGAGCGGGAAGAATGCCTGATTTGTAAATCGCCGCTGGAGTATCTGACCCGGGACGAAATGATGGAGTGCGCTGTCTGCCACAAGAAAGAGCCCAGCAAGGCCCGCTGTGTAAAGGGACACTATGTGTGCAGCGATTGCCACACACAGGGGATGGACAGTGTTTTCGGCTTGTGCCTTGCCGAGAGCTCCGATGACCCCATCGCCATTCTGCGGCGGATGATGGAACTGCCCTTTTGCCACATGCATGGGCCGGAACACCATGTGATGGTGGGCGCGGCTCTGCTCACTGCCTACAAAAACGCCGGCGGCGCGCTGGACCTGGAGGCGGCGCTGCGAGAGATGTACAGCCGGGGCAAAGCTGTTCCCGGCGGAGCCTGCGGTTTCTGGGGCGCCTGCGGGGCAGGCGTCAGCACAGGGCAGTTTCTGGCCATCGTCAGCGATTCCACCCCGCTGGCCCGGGAGCCTTGGGGCCTGAGCAACCGCATGACCGCCCGGGCGCTGGAGGCCATCGGCAGTGCGGGCGGCCCCCGCTGCTGCAAGCGGGACTCCTTCCTCGCCACCCTCGCCGCCGTGGACTTCGTGCGGGAGCATCTGGGGGTGGAGATGGAGCGGAACGTGCCCGTCTGCTCCTTCAGCCCCCGCAACGCCCAGTGCATCGGCAGCCGCTGCCCCTTCTCGGCGGCCCGCAAAAAGCCGAAAGTGGCCTTCCTGTGCGTGCACAATTCCTGCCGCAGCCAGATGGCGGAAGCGTTGGGCAAAAAGCTGGCGGGAGACGTGTTCGAGAGCTTTTCCGCCGGCACTGAACCCGGCGCGAGGATAAACCCCGACGCTGTGCGGCTGATGAAGCATGTCCACGGCGTGGACATGGAGCTGACCCAGCACAACAAACCCCTCTTGGAACTGCCCGCGGTGGACATCGCGGTCACCATGGGCTGCGGGGTCAATTGCCCGTTCCTGCCCTGCACCCACCGGGAGGACTGGGGCCTCGACGACCCCACCGGCCGGGAGGACGGCGCGTTTCTGGACGTGATGGCCCGCATCGAGGAAAAGGTGCTGGACCTCAAGCACCGCATCCAGGCAGGAGAGCTGAAATAAAGAAAAAGGCCGCCCGGTTTTCGGGCGGCCTTTTTATGCAAAAAAGACGTCGCTCAGCCCCGCAGGATCTTTTCCATGGGGCGGCCTTTGGCCAGTTCGTCCACCAGCTTGTCCAGACGGCGGATCTCCTGCATCAGCGGGTCCTGAATGTCCTCCACCTTCACGCCGCACACCTTGCCGGTGATGAGGGCGCGGGCGGGATTCATGGCAGGGGCGCTGCGGAAAAAGTCGCCGTAGCTGGTGCCGTCCTGCTCCATCCGGGCCAGGTCCCCGGGCGTATAGCCGGTGAGCCAGACGGTCACCCGGTCCACTTCCTCCCGGGTGCGGCCCTTCTTCACGGCCTTGTCCACCAGCAGGGGATAGAGCTTTGCAAAGGGCATCTGCGTCACGTCAGCGCGGGGCATGAAACCGCCTCCTTTTTAAAAATCAACATGGTAGTCCTTGTCAATGAGAATGTATTCGGCGCCGTACCGGCGGCAGGCCTCCAGCGCCAGAGCGTTGTCCCGGACCAGGTCTTCCAGGGCGCAGCCGTCCTCTTTTCTGTGCTCCGCGTCGCAGGCGTGGGCCAGGATATCCCCGTAATGGGCGCGGATATAGCTTTCGCTCATCACAAGGCAGCGGTATTGGATGTGGACGAGGTATTCCGCCGAAAAGTCCTTTGCCCAGTCGAAGGGGATGTAGCACCCTTCCACGATGAGGTCCTGTCCGTTTTCGATCGCGGTCTTGACCATCTCCCGCGCCACCGGCCAAAGCAGGTTTGTCAGCTCCCGGTCACTGCTCAAAGCGGTCAGGTGCGTGTGCCCGCTGCGGATAAGGCCCATTTTCAGGTGGTCGAGGGAAAGGCAGAAGCATCCGTACCGCTTCACCAGCCTTTGGGCAAGGGCGGTCTTTCCCGTGTGGGACGCCCCCGCGATGAGAATGACCATTCGGCTCCCTCCCCCGGCGTGTTTTAGCGGGAGCGGCTTTGCCGCCCGCAGCTTCATCATAGCACGGGCGGCACCGTCTGGCAATCGGAACAAAATGAAAAAGCACACCGCGGGCAGTCCGGGGTGTGCTTTTTGGCTCTGGGGCCGCTCACGCGCCGCCCGCCAGATATTCCTCGGCCATGCGCACCGCCACGGCCCCGTCGGCCACCGCGGTGACCACCTGACGCAGAGGTTTTGTGCGCACGTCCCCCACGGCGTAAACGCCGGGCACGCTGGTCTTTGTGGTCTCGTCCGCTGCGATGTAGCCGCTCCCGTCCAGCTCCAGCTGGCCTTCGGCCAGCTGTGTGGCGGGCTTGCGGCCCACGCTGACGAACAGCCCGTCGCAGGGCAGAAGGGTCTCTTCGCCGGTGTTCACGTCCCGCAGCTTCACGCCGGTGAGCTTGCCGTCGTGGAGCAGCTCGGCGACGGTGCTGTTCCAGCGGAACTCCACATTTGCGGCCTGCATCAGCGGCTGGTGATAGACCTTCTCTGCCCGCAGGGTGTCTCTGCGGTGGACCAAAATGACCTTTTCGGCAATGCGGCTCAGCAGCAGGGCGTCCTCTGCGGCGGAGTTGCCGCCGCCCACCACCACGACGGTCTTGCCCTTGTAGCGCATGCCGTCGCAGGCGGCGCAGTAAGCCACGCCCCGCCCGGTGAGGGCCGCCTCGTTTTCCAGCCCCAGCTGCCGGGGGTCGGCCCCGGTGGCCACCACCACGGTGCGGGCGTAAAAATCGCCCTCGCTGGTGTGCAGTACCTTGGGGCTGGCGGTCAGTTCCGCCCGCTCAACCTGGGCGTATTCGGTCTTTGCGCCGAACCGCTGGGCCTGCTGCTGCATCCTTTCCCCCAGGGTGAAGCCGTCGATGCCCTCCTCATAGCCGGGGTAGTTGTCGATGACGTCGGTCAGGGCCATCTGCCCGCCCGCCGAAAGCTTTTCCAGCACCAGTGTGTCCAGTCCGGCCCGGGCGGCGTAGAGGGCGGCGGTATAGCCGCCGGGGCCGCCGCCCACCACGATCATGTCGTAAACATGGGTCCCGCTCATGGCCTGTGCCTCCTCACTGTTCCAGTGTTTCCCGGATGAACCGGTCGATGGCCGCCTTGGAGTCGGGGGCGACGATGGAGCCCAGGATCTTGCCGTCCCGGTAGAGCACCAGGGTGGGGATGACCTCCACCCCCGCGTCCTTTGCCAGCTGGCCGTCCTCGTCAATGTTCACCTTGGCCACCGTCAGCCGGTCGGAATATTCCGCGGCGATCTGGTCGTAGGCGGGCCCGATGCGCCGGCAGTAGCCGCACCAGGGGGCCCAGAAGTCCACCAGAAGGGGCTTGTCTCCCGCTGCGCTCTGTTTGAATTGTTCTGCGTTTATGTTCATGGCTGCCATACCGGTCAGCTCCTTTCCTTTGTTTAATTTTAGTATACCCGCAAAAGGGAGGCTTTACAGTGACGACGTCACCCAAAGGAAAAACCGCCGTCCGGCACAGCAGTACCGGACGGCGGCGGGGGGATTTCAGCGCGGGCAGCCACAGTTCGAGAAGGGCGGCCCGCTGAAACATCCCGCCTTGCCGCCGCGCCGGCGGTCCTCCGTCGGCGGGACGCTGCGGCGGAATAAAAAAGCAGGGCCCCCGAAAGAGGGGCCTGCTCTGTTTTTTCTGAGCGCTCACAGGGTGGTTTGGTCATACTGGGCGAAAGCCCGGTCCAGCGTTTCGGCCCCGGCGGGGAACACCAGGGCGAAGGCGTCCCGGGCGGCGGGGGCAAGGGGCGCGAAGGCCTCGTCCAAGCCCGCCCAGCGGGGCACCGCCAGGGTCACCTCCGCCACTTCCTTTGCCGCCTTGCCGACGATCTGATCGTCCCGCATGCGCATCATGCTCATCAGCATGGTGCCGTAATTGCTTTGGGTGCAGGTGCTCAGATACAGCCGCACTGTGTGTACCAGCTCGGCGTGCAGCAGCGGCTGCACAAGGCCGGCGTCGCCCTCCGGATGCAAAAGAAAGGCCATCTTTTCCAGCTCCTTGCGGGCGGCGCGCGCTTTGCGGGGGGCAAGCCCCGCCTTGCGCCAGCGGTCCAGCGCCAGCCAAAGGGCGATGTAACGGTCCGCCAGGGGGGCGTTTTTCCGGGGCTGCACATAGCGCAGCTCCCACAGCCTGCGGCGGATCTCGTTTTCCGCCGCGGTGCCATCGCCTGCGGCCATGGCTTCGTTCAGCAGCCTGCGCCGCCTTTCCGGGTCAAATTCTTCATAATACCGCTCGGGCCAGGAAATTTGGGGCTGTGTCATGATGGGGCCTCCCTTCGCGCGCAGGCGCTGATCTGCTATCAGTATCCCACGCGGCGGGCCGGATGTCAACGGCGCGTCAAAGCCCCAGCACCCGAACAGCGCTGCGCGCCGCCAGCCGGTACACGCACCAGAGCGCCGCAGCCACCGCCGCCGCGAGCGCAAGGCAGCTGCCGAGGCCCGCCAGCTCCCCGGCGGAGAAACGGTTGTCGTTGAAAAACAGGATCATGCCGTAAAAGACGTACATCAGGCCGATGCCGGCGGCGGCGGGCACGGCGAACACCCGCCGCACCTGGCTGCGGGCCGAGCGGCGCATCCAGGCGTTTGACGCGCCCAGGCAGCGCAGGTCTTCGTAGACACGGCGGTTTTCCAAAGCGATGGTGAGGCTGCGCACGAAGCCGATGACCGCCGCCGCGGCAAAGCACACGATGCAGATAAAGAGGAACAGCATCAGATATACCGCCAGCGTGCGCACAAAGTCGGCCTTGTCCAGCACCCGGAATTGGGGCATGTACTGCCAGAACAGGCGGAATTCGGAGCTGTCGCGCCGGGCATAGTCGATGGCGCTTTCGCCGTTTGCCAGAAGGGTCTCCCGGTCCAGGAAATAGGAGCCCTCCTCCTCGATATAGCGCTGGCGCACCACCGGGTCCCAGCCGCTGTGCAGGGCCACCTCCGGGCCGGAACGGTCCACGATCTCGTTGAAAAGCGCCTTGGCAAAGGCGTATTCATCGCCGCCCTCCGCCACGTCAAAAAAGACCATCTGCTCGCGCCAGCTGCCGGGCAGGCCGGCGGACATCGCGGCCCAGTCGCCGTCGTCCAGCACGAAATGCCCGAACAGCATGTCGTGGCGCAGCGGCGCGGCGGCGCTGACGGGCCAGCGTTCGCCGGTGGCGGTGTTGGTCACCAGGCGGATGGAGGGCTCGAACCTGCCCTGGCTGCTGCCGGAAGCGTCCAGCACCGCCGCGGCCTGCCCCGGCGCAACGTCCACGCTCCCGCCGGTGAGGGCGTTCCAGGCGCTCTCGGGCAAAAACAGCGCCGAGGAATCCAGCTCGCTGTACACTGCCTCCCAGGTGGCGCCCAGCGGGCCCTCGGTCTCCACCTGATGCTCGCCGTCCACCCCCAGGCGCGCCATGGGCGCCTGGGCCCAGCGGGTCACCTTTACGCCGTATTCTTCGGCCAGCGCCAGCACTTCGTCCTGCCAGGGCATATCCTGGTCGGCCCGGTAATGATAGGCAAAGTCCACCGGGCGGGCGTCGTAGCGCATCATGGAGCCGGTGCCCAGCATGGGCGCGTAGAAGCCCGCGAAGCACGCCCCGCCGATGAGCACCGTCATCACCAGCATGTTGCGCACCGTCTGGCGGCCTTCGAAGCGCATCATGGACACCGAGAGGATGTCCCGGTGCCAGGCGGCTTTGCGGCCCCAGCCGTTGGCCACCGTGTGCAGCAGCACCATATACAGCCCCGCCAGCGCCGGAAGATAAAAAGGCGCGGTAAAAAGGGCGGGGGCATACCAGTGCAGCCACCGCACGCAGACGGTGGGCACAAGGTAGCCGCAAAGGCAGCCCGCCAACGTCAGCAGGATGCCCTGCCAGCCATAGCGGCGGGGCACCGCCCGCACCGGCTCGGCGGTGTGGCTCTGGCGCACCACTTCCATGACGCTGGCCCTGCACACCGAGCGCCGGCCCAACCACAGCAGCATGAGCGCCGCATAGGCGGCAAAGGCCAGCGGCCAGGCCAGCGCGCCGAAGTCAAAGCGCAGGGGCATCTCGCCGCTGTCCACCACAAAGGCGCGGAACAGCTGCCACAGCCCGAAGGCCAGCGGCACGCCCAGCACGGCCCCTGCCCCGCAGGCGGTCAGCCCCAGCACGCACACCTCCGGCAGCAGCAGCGCCTGCACCTGCCCCCGGCTGGCCCCCAGCGCCAGAAACACCCCCGTCTCCCGGGAGCGCTGGCGGAAAAACAGCCCGGCAGCGTAGGCGGTGAACACCCCGCAGCCCAGCACCGCCAGCGCAAAGACCATGATGACCTGCTTGCGGCTGTCGCCCCCCTCGGGCAGCACCTCAAGGATGGTGGGCGCGCGCATCATCAGGGCGTAGGCGGTGATGAGCAGCGCAGAGAAAAAGCAGCACCCGGCCAAAAGGGCATAGCGGCTGCGGCCGCGGCAGCGCAGCCGCGCCCACACGGAAGCAAAGCTGTTCACACCCGCTCACTCCTTTCCCATTTCACGGATGGCGTCCAGCAGCAGGTCCTGGAACGCACCCCGCTCCATGCCGCCCTTTTCCAGCGTGCGGCGCACCCGGCCGTCCTGCAAAATGACCACCCGGTCGCAGTGGGAGGCGGCGTAGGAGTCGTGGGTCACCATGAAGATGGCGGCCCCCAGCGCCTGCCGGGCCCGCTCAAAGGTGCGGATGACCGCCCGGGCGGACTTGGAGTCCAGGTTGCCGGTGGGTTCGTCCGCCAGCACCAGCAGCGGGTGGTTGATGAGCGCCCGGGCCACCGCCGTGCGCTGCTTTTCGCCGCCGGAGATCTCGGCGGGGTATTTGTTTCGGATGCCGGCGATGCCGAACACATCGCACAATTGGTCCGCCCGGGCCTCGGCGGTGCTGTTGATGTTCCCGCCCAGGATGGCCGGCAGCAGGATGTTCTCCCGCACCGAAAGGCCGTCCAGCAAAAGGAAATCCTGAAAAACGAAACCAAGCTTCTGGTTGCGCACCCCGGCCAGTTCGTCTTCTTTCAGGCGGGCCAGCTCCACCCCGTCCAGCAGGATGCTGCCGGAGTCGGCGGGGGTGTAGCAGGAGATGCAGTTGAGCAGGGTGGTCTTGCCGGAGCCGGAGGGCCCCATCACCGCCACGAACTCCCCCTTTTCCACTGTCAGGCTTACCCCGCCCAGCACCTCGCAGGTGGAACCGCCCACCCGATAGGATTTGTAAAGGTCTTTCACCGTGAGCATGTCGTGTTCCTCCCTTTCCGGGGCCGGAAAACGCCCGGCCCCTGCTTCAAGGGTATCGTTCGGGGGCCGCCGTGGCAAACGGACCGGCCACATTCGGCAGGCAAGGGGGCAGCTTTTGCACAAAGAAGCCGGGGTATGTAAAATCTGGCGGCTTTGCCGTCAAGTTTGGTTTGGCGCACAGGGCCCCGCCGTGGTACAATACCCCCAGAAAGGCCGAAAGGAGGGGAGCGCCGTGCTTCGCATCGGTATCTGCGACGACGTATACGGCGCCCGGCTGGGGGTGCGGGGCGGGGTGGGGGGCGCGGGGGAAAAACGCCGCACAGCCGCCGCGTTTTTCGAGTTTTCCGCCGGGGAGAACCTGCTGCGCTGGCTGGAAGGCCACGCGGGGGAGCTGGACCTGGTGTTTCTGGACCTGGAGATGGGCGAGGTGGACGGCATCGAGACCGCCCGGCGGCTGCGCGCGGCGGACGAAGGGCTGCAGATCGTGTTTGTCACCGGCCACGCCGACCGGGTGTTCGACGGTTACGGCGTGGGGGCGCTGGGCTACCTGCTCAAGCCGCCGGCCCCCGAGGCGCTGGAAGAGATGCTGGACCGGGCCGGCGCGGCGCTGTGCCGCGAGCTGGAGCGGGCCTTCGTCTGCCGCAGAGGCGAGGCGTATTACCGCATCCCGCTGCAAACGATCCTCTACTTTTCCTCCGACCGGCGGCAGGTGACCTGCGTGACGCAGGGCCGCCGTTATGCCTTTTATGGCAAGCTGGACGACGTGGCCGCCCAGCTGGGGCCTGCCTTTGTGCGGGTGCACCAGCGGTATCTGGTGCGGGCGGCGGCGGTGGAGCGGCTGGAAGGCGCGGAGGTGTATCTCGCGGGCGGCGTTTCGCTGCCGGTGAGCCGCTCCTGCCGGCAGGCGGCGCTGCTGGCCATGGCCCGGGCGGAACTGGGGGACTGACGCGATGGATGAACTGCTTCTGATTTTTCTGAGCCTTGCCTGCTCCGCCTGCATCGGCGCGCCCGCCTTCCTGCTGTGCCGCCCCTTTGCCGTCCTGCGGGGCGGCCGGTGGCAAAGGGCGCTGATGCTGGCGGGCCTGGGCTACATGGGCAGCCTGCCCATCTGGGTGGGCGACCCGAACCTGCTCTACGCGCTGCCGGTGTTTCTGGCGGCGTTTCTGCTGTGCACCCGGGGCGACCCTGCGGGGCGGCTGGCGGTGGGGGCTATCCTCTTCTGCCTCATCATGTCGCTGAGCGCACTCATTGATAACTACGCGGCGGAGGCGCTCCGGGGCGGCTTCACCCGCGACGCGTTCTCCCTCTTGCTGCGCGCCGCGGCGCTGGCAGGGATATGGCTGGCGCTGAAAAGACGCCTGCCGGACCAGCCGGTCAGCCTTTCGCCCCGGCTGTGGCGGCTGGTGCTGGGCCTTGCGGCCATGCCTCTGTGCTCGCTGGCGGCAGTGGTGCTGCTCACCGGCGGGGTGGAGCGCCCGCCCCAGGTGAACAGCATTGCCCTGAAGCTGGGCCTCGCGGTGCTGCCGGTGGCGCTGGCCACCTCGGTGCTGCTGCTTTTTTCCATCACCGTGCTGGCCGAGCACGAGACCCTGGAGCAGGCCCGGCGGCTGGCCTCCCTGCGGGAGGCCTATTACCAGGCCCTGCGCGCCCGGGAGAGCCAGGTGCGCCAGCTGCGCCACGACCTGCGCAACCACCTTTCGGTGCTGGGCGGGCTGATGGAACAAAAGCGCTGGGCGGAGGCCTGCGCCTACCTGGACGGGCTGGGCCGCCAGGAGGGGCTGCGGAGCCCCGTGCGCTTTTGCGAGAACGAGGCGGCCAACGTGGTGCTGGCGGTGAAGGCGGCGGAACTGGAGCAGGCGGGGGTGCGGGCGGATTTCAAGGCCCAGCTGCCCCCGTCGCTGCCTCTGGCGGACACCGACCTGTGCGCCCTTTTGGGCAACGCGCTGGACAATGCCCGGGAAAGCGCGGCCCAATGCCCCGACCCCTGGGTGCGCCTGCGCTGCCGGCAGGACAAGGGCCTGTTCATGCTGCGGGTGGAAAACCCCGTTCCCGGCCCGGTGGACCCGGACCTTGCCACCACCAAGGCGGACCGCGCCGCCCACGGCTTCGGCATCCCCGGCATGCGGGAGATCGCCCAGCGGTGCGGCGGAACATTGCAGGCCGGGGCCCGGCAGGGCCGCTTCTGCCTGCTGGTCAGCCTGCCCGCAGGCCGAAGCTGAACCGCCCGTTCCGTGCCCTCTGAGGGGGGGCTGTGCACGGCCTCTGCCTGTTTGCGCCGGGCCGCCCCCCGCGTTTTCCCTTGACAAGGAGGAGAAGGATGTGGTATCCTGTATCGTGGTTAGCATAGGCTAACTTATTTTTTGGATGTTGAGTTAGCGAAAACTAACATTTGCGCCCGAGGGCGCGGGGGAGAGGAACGATGATCAACACACGGCTGATCGGGATGGTCAGCGAGAGCAAAAAAACCATCGCGGCGTCGGTGGCGTTCCAGTGGGTGTCGCTGGCGGCGAATATCCTGCTCACCGGCGCGGTCTGCCGCCTGCTGGCGGCGCTGTGGGCGGGCACGGCCGGCCCGTCCGGCCTGCTCCGGCTGGGTGCGCTGGCCGCCGCCGCGCTGGCGGTGCGCTTCGGCTGCACCCTGGCCTCGGCGGAGATGAGCTGGCGGTCCAGCCGGGCGGTAAAGGCAAAACTGCGCCGCCTTATCTATGAAAAGCTGCTGCGGCTGGGCGCGGCGGGCCGGCAGCAGGTGCGCACCAGCGAGGCCGTGCAGGTGGCGGTGGAAGGGGTGGATCAGCTGGAGGTCTACTTCGGCCAGTACCTGCCCCAGTTCTTCTACGCCATGCTGGCGCCGCTCACCCTGTTCGCGGTGCTGGCCCCGGTGGATGTGATGAGCGCCGTGGCGCTGCTGGTGTGCGTGCCGCTCATTCCAGTGTCCATCGCGGCGGTGCAGACCTGGGCCAAAAAGCTGCTGGGCCGCTACTGGGGGCAGTACACCGCCCTGGGCGACACCTTCCTGGAAAACCTGCAGGGCCTGACCACCCTGAAAATTTATGGCGCGGACGAGCAAAAACACGCCGAGATGAACCGGCAGGCCGAGCAGTTCCGCCGCATCACTATGAAGGTGCTCACCATGCAGCTGAACTCCATCACCATCATGGACCTCATCGCCTACGGCGGCGCGGCGGCGGGCATGGCCCTGGCGGTGAGCCGTTTTGCCGCCGGCCGGGTGGACCTGGCGGGGGCGCTGTTCATCATCCTGCTGGCGGCGGAGTTCTTTCTGCCCATGCGCCTTCTGGGCAGCTTCTTCCATGTGGCCATGAACGGCATGGCCGCGGCGGAGCGCATCTTCCGCCTGCTGGACCTGCCCGAAGCGCCCGCGGCCGGCGGGCAGGCGCCCGAAGAGGGCGGCCTCGCTCTGCGGGGCGCGGCCTTTGCCTATGAGGCGGGCCGCCCGGTGCTGCGGGGCGTGACCATGGAGTTCCCTGCCGGCAGCTTCACCGCGGTGGTGGGCGAATCCGGCTGCGGCAAGTCCACCGTGGCCTCGCTGCTCACCGGCCGCCGCCGCCCCCAGGGCGGCAGTGTCACGGTGGGCGGGCGCAGCCTTTCGGACATCGACGAAGCGGCCCTGGCCCGGCACATCACCTATATCTCCCACAACAGCTACCTGTTCAAGGGAACCGTGGCGGAAAACCTGCGCATGGCCCGGCCGGACGCGCCGGACGAGGCTCTCTGGCGGGCGCTGGAGCAGGTGAACCTGGCGGATTTTGTGCGGGGGGAAGGGGGCCTGGACGCCCCGGTGGCGGAGAAGGGGTCGAACCTTTCCGGCGGCCAGTGCCAGCGCCTTGCCCTGGCCCGGGCGCTGCTGCACGACAGCCCGGTCTACATCTTCGACGAGGCCACCTCCAACATCGACGTGGAAAGCGAAAACGACATCATGGCCCGCATCACCGAGCTGGCAAAGGCAAAGACGGTCATCCTCATCTCCCACCGGCTGGCCAACGTGGCCGGGGCGGACAGGCTCTATGTGATGGAGAACGGCCGGGTGGCGGAAGAGGGCGGCCACGCCGAACTGCTGGCCCGGGGCGGGGTTTACGCCCGCCTGTGGAGCGCCCAGCAGGAACTGGAACAGTATAAAAGGGGGGACGCGGTATGAAAAAAGAGCGAAGCGGTTTTGCCGTGATGGCCCGGCTCATCGGGCTGGTAAAACCTCTGGCGGGCTACATGGCGCTGGCCGTCCTGATGGGGCTGGCGGGGCACCTGTGCGCCTCTTTCATCACCATCTTCGGGGCCTTCGGCCTGCTGCGGGTGCTGGGCCTGGGCGGGGCGCTGCCCCTGCCCGCCCTCTTTGCCGCTGCGGCGGCCATGGCCCTGGCCCGGGGGCTGCTGCGCTACGGCGAGCAGGCCTGCAACCACTTCATCGCCTTCAAGCTGCTGGCCCTTCTGCGGGACAAGGTGTTTGCCGCCCTGCGGCGGCTGGCCCCCGCCAAGCTGGAAGGGCGGGACAAGGGTGACCTGATTTCGGTCATCACCAGCGACATCGAGCTGCTGGAGGTGTTCTATGCCCACACCATCTCGCCCGCCGCCATCGCGCTGCTTTTCTCGGCGGGCATGACGGTGTTCATCGGCGCGGCGCACCCGCTGCTGGGGGCCATCGCCCTGGCCGCCTACCTCACGGTGGGGGTGCTGGTGCCGCTGGCCACCAGCAAGGCCGCCGGCGGGGCGGGCATGGAGTTCCGCCGCCGCGCGGGGGAACTGTCCGCCTTCGTGCTGGACAGCCTGCGGGGCTTGCCGGAGATCCTGCAGTACGGCGCGGGGGCGCGCCGCCTGGCGGAGATGGAGCGCCGCACCGCCGAGCTGGCGGAACACGAAGGGCGCATGAAGCGCACCGCGGCCTTCAACGCCGCCGTCACCAACACCCTCATCCTGGCGTTCGACCTGGCGATGCTCTTCGCGGCGGCGGCGCTGTGCATGGCGGGCCGGCTTGGGTTTGCCGGCGCGGCGGTGGCCACCGTGGCGCTGATGAGCTCCTTCGGCCCGGTGGTGGCCCTGGCCAGCCTGGGCGCGGGGCTGCAGAATACCTTTGCCGCCGGCAACCGGGTGCTGGACATTCTGGAGGAGACCCCCGTCGCGGCGGAGGTGGAAGGCCGCCCGGCCACCGGCTTTTTTGGCGCGAAGGTGGAAAACGTGACCTTCTCCTACGGCGGCGAGCTCATTCTGGACGGCCTTTCCCTGGACATCCCCCGGCACAGCGTCATCGGCGTGGCGGGCCGCAGCGGCAGCGGCAAATCCACCCTGCTCAAGCTGCTGATGCGCTTCTGGCAGGCGGGGCAGGGAAATGTGGAGATCTCAGGCAGGCCCATCGACGAAGTGAACACCGCCGACCTGCGGGCCATGGAGGCATATGTCACCCAGGAGACCCACCTCTTCCGGGATTCCATCCGGGCCAACCTGCGGCTTGCGAAGCCCGGCGCCACCGACGGGGAAATTGAAGCGGCCTGCAAAAAGGCGGCGGTGCACGACTTCATCCAAAGCCTGCCCCAGGGCTACGACACCCCGGTGGGGGAGCTGGGCGAGACCCTCTCCGGCGGCGAGCGCCAGCGGCTGGGCCTTGCCCGGGCCTTTCTTCACGACGCGCCCTTCCTGCTGCTGGATGAGCCCACCAGCAATCTGGACAGCCTGAATGAGGCGGTCATCCTGCGCTCGCTGGGGCATGCCAGCGCCGGCCGCACGGTGGTGCTGGTGAGCCACCGGCGCAGCACCCTGCGCATCGCCGACCGGGTGGTGAGCGTGGAGCGGGGGCGGCTGAGCTGATGGACCTGCAAAGCAAACGCCGGCGGGAAAAGCGGGTGGTGGAGGCCATGATCCGCCTCTACTGCCGCAAAAAACACGGCGGCCGAAAGGACCTCTGCCCCGAGTGCACGGCCCTTCTGGGCTATGCCTGCCAGCGCAGCGACCGCTGCCCCTTCATGGAGACCAAGACCTTCTGCTCCAACTGCAAGGTCCACTGCTACCGCCCCGAGATGCGCCGGAAAATACGGGAAGTGATGCGGTTTTCCGGCCCGCGGATGCTGCTGGTCCACCCGGTGCTGGCGGTGCGGCATCTCATCGAGAGCCGCCGGGAGAAAAAACGACAGGAGAGTGTTTGATGAAACTGAAAAAAGCGATGTATCTCGCCCTGGGCTTTTTGGGCCTGGCGCTGGGCGCCGTGGGCGCGGTGCTGCCCCTGCTGCCCGCCTTCCCCTTCCTTTTGCTGGCGGCCTTCGGCTTTGGCAAAAGCAGCGAAAAGCTGAACACCTGGTTCAAAAACACCCGCCTTTACCGCGAGAATCTGGCGGACTATGTGGCGGGCAAAGGCATGACCCGCAGGACCAAGATACGCATCATGGTCACCGTGACCCTGCTCATGGCGGTGGGTTTTGCCATGATGCACGCCGTGCTCGTCGGGCGCATCATCCTGGGGGCAGTGTGGGTGTTCCACATCCTCTATTTCACCTTTGGGGTGCGCACCATCCCCGCCGAGTGATTTTGCACCGGGATTGATTTCGGGCGGCGGTGTGCTACAATAGGGGGCAGAAAACCAACGGCGGAAAAGGAGCGATGCCCCCATGCCCATTCTGAAGCTGAAGCCCGCCTGCAAGGATTACCTGTGGGGCGGCAGCAGGCTGCGGGAGGAGTACAACATCTCCTCGGACCTGCATCCTCTGGCGGAGGCCTGGGTGCTCTCCTGCCACCCGGACGGGCCCAGCGTGGTGGAAAACGGCCCCGACGCGGGGCTGACCCTGCCCCAGTACATCGAAAAGCACGGCAGGGGGGCGCTGGGCAGAAATTGCGCCCGGTTCGAGGATTTCCCCATCCTCGCCAAGTTCATCGACGCCAAGAACGACCTGTCCATTCAGGTGCACCCGGACAACGCCTACGCCCTGGAGCACGAGGGCCAGTACGGCAAGACCGAGATGTGGTATGTGCTGGAAGCGGAGCCGGGCGCCTTCCTTTATTACGGCTTCAAGCGCCCCATCGCCAAAGAGGAATACAAAGAGCGCATCGCCAGCAACACCCTCACCGAGGTGCTGAACGCCGCCCCGTTGAAGAAGGGCGACGTGTTCTTTATCCCGGCGGGCACGCTGCACGCCATCTGCAAAGGCATCGTGATCGCGGAGATTCAGCAGAACTCCAACGTCACCTACCGGGTCTGCGACTACGGCCGCACGGGCGCGGACGGCAAGCCCCGGCAGCTGCATGTGGCCCAGGCGCTGGAGGTGACCCAGCGCGTGCCGCCCCGCCCGCAGGACTTCGGCGGGCATCTGGCGGCCTGCCGGTATTTTGTGGCGGACGCGGTGCAGGGCGGCGCCGAAGGCATGTGCGACGACAGCTCCTTCACCAGCCTGCTCATCACCGGCGGGGAGGGCGTTCTTTCCTGCGGCGGCGAGGAACTGGCGGTGCGCAAGGGCGACAGCCTCTTTCTGCCCGCCGGCAGCGGCGATTGGAAGCTGACCGGCAGCGCCTCGGCGCTGCTGTGCCGCGTGCCTGCCGCACAGAACTGACCATCTGAAAAGCCTCTGCGCAAATGCGCAGAGGCTTTTCAGATTTTGCAAAAGATATCACAAACTGGGGGTTGCGCAAAGATTTTTAACACTGCGTTTTGATGCAAACTTGGCGGCAATGCGTTGACGTTGCACACGGTTATTGTATAATTAGTACCAGGGATTTTTAAGGCCGCCGGATAAACGGTTCGAGCGGCGCATTTTTGCCGCCCGGGAAGGGCAAAAAAACGGCCCAAAAATGGATGCAGCGGGCGCAAAGCCCCCTTCGGAAAGGCGAAAACATACAGGAAACAACGCAACGAGAGGCAGGAACATTTATGAAGCATTACCTCGGCATCGACCTCGGCGGCACCAACATCGCCACCGGCGTCATTGATGAGAACTATCGGTTCGTTGCCCGCCACAGCGTGCCCACCAGGGGCGCCCGTCCCTTTGAGGCGGTGGTGCGCGACATCGCCGCCGCCGCCCGCGCGGTGGTGAAACAGGCCGGCCTGACGGAGAAGGACATCGGGTATGCGGGCATCGGAGCGCCCAGCACCATCGAGCCCGGCACCCAGCGCGTCGTGTTCGCCAACAACCTCGGCTGGAAGAAGGCCGATTTTGTGGGCGAGTTCAAAAAGCACTGGGACGTTCCTGTGCACATCGCCAACGACGCGGACTGCGCCGCCCTGGCAGAGTCCGTCGCGGGCGCCGCGAAGGGCTATGACAACGTGCTGATGCTGACCCTCGGCACCGGCGTGGGCGGCAGCTTCGTGATGAACAGGAAAATTTATCTGGGTGGCAACGGCTACGGCTGCGAGCCGGGCCATTCCACCCTGGTCTACAACGGCGTGCAGTGCACCTGCGGCCGCAGGGGCTGCCTGGAAGCCTATGCCTCGGTGACGGCCCTCATCCGCGAGACCATCGAGATGATGGCCGCCTGCCCCGCCAGCCTGATGTGCGAGATGTGCGGCGGCAACATGAGCCGCGTCAGCGGCCGCACCGCCTTCGACGCGGCCAAACAGGGAGACGAAGCCGCCCTGCAGGTGGTCCACAACTATGTGGAGTATCTGGCCGCGGGCATCGGCAGCCTGGTCACCGCCTTCCGGCCCACCGTGGTCATCCTGGGCGGAGGCCTGAGCAACGAGGGCGAATACCTTCTGGGGCCGGTGCGCCGCCGGGTGGGCGAGACGGTGTATGCCTCCAACCTGATGGACCCGCCCGCGATCCTCAAGGCCGCTCTGGGGCAACGACGCGGGCATCATCGGCGCCGCGCTGCTGGGCGCGTAACGCCGGCATCCGCAGGCAAAGGCCCCCACGCGCTCAGGCGGGGGCCTTTTTCACAAAAGAGAGGGGGATCAAGATGAAGGTGCGTTTTGGCATCATCGGCAGCAATTTTATCGTGGACTGGTTCCGTCAGGCCGCGGCCCTCTGCCCGGGCTGTGAGCTGACCGCAGTGTATTCCCGCACCAAAGAGCGGGCGGAGATGCTGGCGCGGGAGTGGGGCGTGCCCCATGCCCACCACACGCTGGAGAGCCTTGCAGCGGACGAGACGGTGGACGCGGTGTACATCGCCAGCCCCAACGTCTGCCACGCCGGGCAGGCCATCCAAATGATGGAAGCGGGCAAACACGTGCTGTGCGAAAAGCCAATGGCCACCGACGCCGGGCAGCTGGCGCGGATGGAAGCGGCGGCCGAAGCCGGCGGCGTGGTGCTGCTGGAGGCCATGCGCAGCGCCCACGGCCCTGTGGTGCCCGCTTTGCGCAGCGTCATGAAGCAGATCGGCCCCATCCGCAGCGCCTCTTTTTCCTACTGCCAGTATTCCTCCCGCTACGACAAATGGAAAGCGGGCGTCGTGGAGAACGCCTTTGACCCCGTCATGGGCGGCGGCGTGCTCACCGACCTGGGCGTATATTGCGTGCACATGATGGTCATGCTGCTGGGAGAGCCCCGCAGCATCCGCGCCCACGCCGACTTCCTGCCCGGCTCCATCGACGCAATGGGCGACCTCATCGCCCGTTACCCCGGCTTCAACGCCTGCCTGACCTACAGCAAACTCCATGAGAGCCACTGCCCCTGCGAGGTGGCCGGCGAAAACGGGGCCATCCAGTTCGGCCCGGTGGGCGCGCCCCGGTGGGCGCGCTGGAAAAAACGGGGCGAGGAGTGGGAAACGATAAGGCTTTCGATTTGCGACAGGGATATGTGCTATGAAATAGAAGATTTTATCGCCATGGTGCGGGGCGAACTGGACCCGTCGCCCTGGCGGCACTGGTCCGGGATGGCGGCGAAACTCCTGGACGAAGCCCGCAGCCAGGCGGGGATCGATTACCGGCCGCATGCCCCGCGCCCGGAAGAAACAAGGGATTTTGTATGATCGCGCCGGGACGCAGCCCGTGCATCCTGCGCGCTCCATGAACGAGGCGTGAACGGTCTGAAAGAGGCGGCAGATTGCGCTAAAACTGTTATGGAAACAAAAGCGCGGCGGTTTGCATTTTTCTGCATCCGCGGCAGCGCAGGGGCCTGCCCGTAAGTATGGCGCGCTGCGGCCGGAACAGCGGCCTTTTGCCTTTTTCATAAAGGCCGGCGCAGGGCGCACAGCACTACATACCGCTCTTCGTCCGAGCGGCTGGTGCAGGTGAGCAGGGCGGCGAGGGGCTCTTCGCCGGTGAGGCTCACGCCGGAAACGGGCGAGTGGGCCGCGGCGTATTCCACCAGCTGCGAACGGTTTTCGGCGCTGCCGAACCCCCGGTCCACCCATTCCCCGGCGGCGATGGTGAAGGCGTAGGCCACCTGAAGCGTCAGGCCGCTTTCCGGCGTTTGAAGCTCCAGCAGGGGATGGGCGTCGCACCATTCCTGGTCCATATAGCGGGCAAGGCAGGCGAACATGGAGCCGTCGCGCATGTTGTGGCCGTAGAGGACGGACAGCCCGCCGGAAAAATCGCCGGGGCAGCGCCAGTCCAGAAACAGCGAGCCGCCGGCGCTGTGGGCGCCGTCCGGCAGGCGGCGCAGGTAATAGTCATTGTCCTCCGCCTGCATCACGGGGTGATCGATGGGGGTGCCTTCGCAGTAAAGCCAGCCCACCGCATCGGGATACTGCTCCACCAGACGCTCCATGTCCACCCGGGGCCGTTCCTCCGCGGAGGATGCGCCGGACGCCGCGGAGGCGGCCACGCTCTGGCGGATGGCTTCGTAGCGGCCGGCGCTCTCGCGGTGGCCCCAGAGGATGCGGCCAAGGTTGAATGCGCTCACCAGCATCACCGCGCCCAGCGCCAGCTGCACCGGCAACAGCAGCGCCCGCCAGCGGCGCGTTTTCTTTTTCAGGGGCCATCCCTCCTCTGCGGTGCAATGCTGTAAAAAAGTGTATCACACAACGCAGGGCGGCGCAAGGCGCGCCGCATCCGCTCCACGCCCTCCCCGGGGCGCGTCCGCCCGGCTCCAGCCCAGCAGTTCCACCCGGGGCGAGAGGAAGCCCTCCCGGGCCGGGGCGGGGGCGGCCAGCGCCGTGGTGAGGTATTTTTTGTTGTCGTCGGCAAAAACGGTGGCGGCGGGCCCCAGGCCCCGGCGGGTGAGCTCGATGGCGCCAAGCAGGTTCGCCCCCGAGGAGATGCCCACCCCCAGGCCCAGCTCCTTTGCAAGGCGCGCGGCCATGAGCACCGCGTCGTCGTCGTTCACCGGCAGCACCGTGTCGATGAGGCGGCGGTCCACGATGGAGGGGATGAAGTCGTCGCCGATGCCCTCGATTTTGTGGGGGCCGGTGACGGTGCCGCCGCTCAGAAGGGGCGCGGCGTCCGGCTCCAGCGCGGCGATGAAAGCGCCCCGGGGTTTCAGGCGGCGGGCAGCGCCCATCAGGGTGCCGCCGGTGCCCACCCCCGCCGCAAAGGCCCTCACGCCGGGCAGGGCGGCCAGCAGTTCCGCGCCGGTGGCGTGGTAGTGGGCCAGCACGTTCTCCTCGCTGTCGAACTGCAGGGGCTGAAAGGCGCCCAGCTCCCCGGCGGCCCGCCGCGCCTGGGCCAGCGCCCCCTCAAAGCCGCCGCCGGCATCGCTCACCAGATGCAGCTGCGCGCCGTACATCTTCAGCAGCTGCTGGCGCTCCCGGCTCATGCGCTCGGGCATGAAGATGTGCACCGGGTGGCCGGTGAGCGCCCCCAGGGCGGCGAAGGCGATGCCGGTGTTGCCGCTGGTCACCTCCACGATGGGCTGGCCGGGCACGAGTGCGCCGGTCTCCTCGGCGCGGGCCACGATGCGGGCGGCCACCCGGTCCTTGATGCTGCCGGAGAGATTGAAACTTTCCAGCTTGGCGTACACCGCGCCGGGGCGGCCGTCCAGCCGGTAGTCGATGCGGATGAGCGGCGTGTTGCCGGAAAGGGTCTCGTAAGCTTTCATGCTGGTTCTCCTTTTGCATGTTCTGTGTGCGGTATGTCCCGTGAAAGGGGGCGGCAGGCAAACAAAAAGGGCTGTGTGCCTGCGCACACAGCCTTGCAAAAGGATCCTGCCAACAAAAGCGCAAAGCCCGGGGCTTTGCCCTGCTTTTCGTCGGGACCGCGGTTGAAGGGGGCGGCAGACAGCACCAGCAGGGCCGTCTGCCCGCCGCGCCCTCAAAGGCCTCACTGGCCCGACGCGAAAAAGCAGCCGTCCCTCAACAGCGGCAACAACAGATGTTCTCTTTCACAGAGACAAGATAGACAAGATCCATAAAAATCACCTTGCAGATACCATACCATTGGGCCGGGAGATTGTCAAGAGAAAGTTTTTTGACCCGCGCCGCCAGCGTAAAGAAGACGGCGCCTTTGGTCACGGCAGCTGCGGGGCCGCCTTCAGCAGCGGCCCCGCAGCTGCCGGCCATTCTGCCCAATGGCGCCCTTTTCCACCCGGCGCCTGGCCCGGACGGACGCAAAATCTGCATCGCTCACCTTCGCCTCGCCGAACATGGAGCCCACCGCCGCCAGCTGCATCTGCCACCCAGCGCCAGCATACCGGCGCTGGGCATGGGCCTTGCCTGCAAAAACTGCTCCAGGGCCCTCAGGAAAAATAAATTTTTTCCCCGCGCAGCGGCGCTGTCAGGGGCTTGGCGGGCCGCCCGGCTGAAAACAGGGATTGCAATCGGAGAAAAATCTGTTATACTTATATCCGTATTTTTTGCACAAAAGGCTTTTCCTCACGGGAATGGCCCGCGCTGCATGAAATGAAAAAGAGGTGAAAACCGCAACGGGAAAGGCGGTTTTCGCGGAAAACGGAGTATAACAGGAGGCGATGACCAATGTGCGGGATCGTGGGATACACGGGCGCAAAGCAGGCCGCGCCCCTTCTTTTGGAGGGGCTTTCCAAACTGGAGTACCGGGGCTATGACTCGGCGGGGGTCGCCACCCGGGACGGAGGCGCCCCGGTGCAGCTGGTGAAGGCCAAGGGCCGGCTGAAGGCCCTTTCGGAAAAGATAAACGGGGGCCTGGCCCTGCCGGGCAGCTGCGGCATTGGCCACACCCGCTGGGCCACCCACGGCGAGCCCAGCGAGACCAACGCCCACCCCCACTGCAGCGACGACATGAACGTGGTGGCGGTGCACAACGGCATCATCGAGAACTACCAGCAGCTGAAAGACAAGCTGGCCAAAAAGGGCTACCGCTTTTATTCCACCACCGACACCGAGGTGGCGGTGAAGCTCATCGACTATTACTACAAGAAATACGAGGGCACCCCGGTGGACGCCATCAACCACGCCATGGTGCGCATCCGCGGCTCCTACGCGCTGGCGGTAATGTTTAAGGAGTACCCCGGCCAAATCTGGGCCGCCCGGAAAGACAGCCCCATGATCATTGGCGTGGGCAAAGGGGAGACCTTCCTGGCCTCCGACGCCCCGGCCATCCTCAAGTTCACCCGGGATGTTTATTACATCGGCAACATGGAGCTGGGCTGCCTGGAACCGGGCAAGGTGACCTTCTACAACCTGGACGGCGACATCATTGAAAAGCCCCTCACCACCATCCAGTGGGACCCGGAGGCCGCCGAAAAATCCGGCTATGAATACTTTATGATGAAGGAGATCCACGAGCAGCCCAAGGCGGTGGCGGACACCCTCCACGCCTTTGCGGGCGGCGGTGCGCCGGACCTTTCCGCCACCGGCCTTTCCGACGGGGACCTCCAGGCCGTGAACAGCGTCTGCGTGGTGGCCTGCGGGTCGGCCTGGCATGTGGGCATGACCGCCCAGTATGTGCTGGAGCAGCTGGCCCGGGTGCCGGTGCGGGTGGAACTGGCGTCGGAATTCCGCTACCGCCAGCCCCTGCTGGAGGCGGGCGCGCTGGTGGTGGTCATCAGCCAGTCCGGCGAAACGGCGGACAGCCTCGCCGCCCTGCGGGAGGCAAAGCGGCTGGGGGCCCGCACCCTGGGCATCGTGAACGTGGTGGGCTCCTCCATCGCCCGCGAGGCGGATAACGTGATGTACACCCTGGCCGGCCCGGAGATCGCCGTGGCCACCACCAAGGCCTACAGCGCCCAGCTGGTGGCAGTGTATCTGCTGGCCATCCGCATGGCGCTGGCGAAGGGCAGCATCGACGCCGACCGCTGTGCACGGCTGATGCAGGAACTGGAGGCCCTGCCCGCAAAAATCGAGAAGGTACTGGAAGATAAGGAGCGCCTGCAGTGGTTCGCCTCCAAGCAGGTGGCCATGCACGACTGCTTCTTCATCGGCCGGGGCATCGACTACGCCATCAGCCTGGAAGGCAGCCTCAAGCTCAAGGAGATAAGCTACATCCACTCCGAGGCCTATGCTGCGGGCGAGCTCAAGCACGGCACCATCAGCCTCATCGAGGAGGGCACGTTGGTGGTGGGCCTTGCAACCCAGGCTGAGCTCTACGAAAAGACGGTGAGCAATCTGGTGGAGTGCAAAAGCCGGGGCGCCTACCTGATGGGCCTGACCTGCAGCGGCAACTATGGCATTGAGGACACGGTGGACTTTGCGGTCTATGTGCCCCGCACCGACCCGCTGTTCGCCGCCTCGCTGGCGGTGGTGCCCCTGCAGCTGCTGAGCTACTATGTGGCGGTGGGCAAGGGCCTGGATGTGGATAAACCCCGCAATCTGGCCAAGAGCGTCACGGTGGAGTGACCAAAAATCATATCCTCCCTTCGGCGGGGCGTGCGGTAAAAGGCTCGCCTCGCCGTTTTCTGCTTTTGGAGCATAGCCTGCCTGTTCTATGCCCAAAAGCTATGACAGACCATAAAATATAAGCATTTGTGCTTTTCAGGCACGGGGCGTATACTGAGGAGGAAGAAAAGGGCGGCGGGAAACGCCGCGTTCAGTGAAAACGGAGAGGCAAGCATGAAGATCATTGAGAATCAGACGTTTGACCAGGAGCGCGCGCTCTACGGGGCGCGCAATGTGAAAGCGGTGAACTGCCGCTTTGACGGCCCCGCCGACGGCGAGAGCGCTTTCAAGGAGTGCGCCGGCATCGCCGCCGAAAACTGCTTTTTGAACCTGCGCTACCCCTTCTGGCACGACCGGGGCCTTGAAGTGAAGGGGTGCGAGCTCACCGAGAACTGCCGGGCAGCCCTGTGGTATTCCCGGCGCATCCGCCTGGAGGACACCCGCCTCCACGGCATCAAGGCCCTGCGGGAGTGCAGTGATGTGGAACTGAAACATTGCGACATCCGCTCGCCGGAATTCGGCTGGTCCTCCAAACAGGTGACCATGGAGGACTGCACCGCCGAGAGCGAGTATTTCATGATGCGCGCCTCGGGCCTGCGCTTTCGGGATGTGACCTTCACCGGCAAATACTCCTTCCAATACATTCACGACGCGGTGCTGGAAAACTGCCGCCTGACCACCAAGGACGCCTTCTGGCACGCCCGCAACGTGGTGGTGAAAAACAGCGTGGTGGAAGGGGAGTATCTGGGGTGGTACAGCCGGAACCTCACCTTTGAAAACTGTGTCATCCGGGGCACCCAGCCCCTTTGCTACTGCAAGGGCCTGAAGCTGGTGAACTGCCGCATGGAGCACACCGACCTGGCCTTTGAAAAGAGTGAGGTGCAGGCCACCGTCACCACCCCCATCGACAGCGTCAAGAACCCCAAGGCGGGCCGCATCGAGGCCCCCGCCGTGGGCGAAGTCATCCGGGACGACCCCGCCGCCAAGGGCGAAGTGGTCTGCGCCGGCCGCCCCGCCGGGCGCTGCGCCTGAAAAACATCAAAAAGAGCCGCCGGGCCCCTCCCAAGAAGAGAGGCCCGGCGGATTTTTGTTCAAAGCGTTATTTGTGCCGCAGGCTGTGGATGTACCGCGCGGAGAAGCAGAGCAATGCCGCCAGCGCCGCCAGCTGGGCAAAGTCGAACAGGCTGTATAAAAGCCCCAGAGGGCCAACAACCGCGGTGAATCGGAAAAAGGTGTCAAAGATATACTCGCCCACGGCCCGCACCAGCCAAAAGCCAAGCCACCCGGCAGCCAGCGCGATGAGGGCGTCCCGACCCGTGGCCAGCGGCAGGCGGCGAAAACGCAGCACCGTGACGGCCAGCAGTATGAGAATGACCGCCAGCTCCGCCCAGGCCGCGGCGAGGCGGGCGTAGTTCCAGCTGGGTTCGTAGATGCGGGTCAGCCGAACAAGGCTCCAGGAGATGCCGGTGGCCAGCCGCAGGTAGAGCGCGGCGCAGAAATACGCCGCCCAGGCGCACCAGAGCCCCGCGTTTTTGCGGCACACGGCGCAGATGCCCGCGCAAAGCCAGAAGGGGGAGGCAAACAGAAGGCTCGACAGCCCGCCCCCCAAAACCAGAAACACAAAAAACACCATCAGCCCGCACAAAAACAGCACCAGCGCCACTATCTTTTGCCCGGTGCTCACGCCTTGTCTTTGCATCGGGATGGGCATGGTGGGCAGAGGTGCGGGTTCGGGGGCAGGGAAGGCCGCCGGCGCGGCAGACCGGCCATGCACCAGTTCGTCCAGCGAAACGCCGAACACTTCGCCCAGCTTCACCAGCTTGTCCAGGTCCGGCACCGATGCGTCGGTCTCCCATTTGGACACCGACTGGCGCGACACGTCCAGCGCCTGAGCCAGCTCCTCCTGCGACCAGTTCTTCTGCGCCCGCAGCCGGGCGATGTTCTCCCCAAGGCTCATGGGATGGTTCCTCCTTTTTTGGCTTTTGTGGTAAAAGCATAACAGCCCGGCCCCTGCAAGTCCACCAAGCCGCCTTGGAAACTGCGCAACCGGCGGTTGCGCCCGGTGCAGAAAGGCCGCCGCACGCTTTTGGGCAAAGCGCGCGGCGGCTTTGACTTGCTTTCTTTCGGCTCAGTTGCTGCCGGAGGGGAAGAAGGGCCGCAGCACGGCGGCCACACTGCTGATGGGCATGGTCTGCAGCCAGATGTGGCCCGGGCCGGACACCACCGTGTTGAACAGGCCCTCGCCGCCGAAAAATGCGTTTTTCACGCCGGGAACGGTGACGATGTCCATGGAGCAGGTGGCGTCCATGGCGGCGAGGTAGCCGGTGTCCACCACCAGCGACTGGCCGGCGGCCAGTTCGTATTCCACCACATGGCCGTCAAATTCGGCAAAGGCGATGCCCTGGCCGGAGAGTTTCTGCATGATGAAGCCCTCGCCGCCGAAAAAGCCGGAGCCCAGCTTTTTCTGGAAAAAGACCGAGAGCTCCACGTCCGCTTCCGCGGCCAGGAATCCGCTTTTCTGCACCACCAGTTCCTTGCCGGGGCCGATCTCAAAGGCGCGGATGCTGCCCGGGAAGCTGGAGGCAAAGGCGATGAGGCCCGGCCCGCCCTGGGCGGTGTAGCGGTTCTGGAACAGTGCCTCGCCGGCCAGCAGGCGGCCAAAGGCTTTGCCCAGCCCTCCGTTCGTGGTGGTCTCCATCCTCATGTTGGGGGTCATCCAGCTCATGCTGCCCCGCTCGGTGATCATCGTTTCACCCGCGGCCAGCTGGCAGGTCACCACCGGCAGCGGCTCGCCCGCGATCTGGTATTGCATCCGTCATTCCTCCTTGTATCTTACTGAGGTAGTGCCACTACCAATATAAAGGCCGCGCCCGGCCTTCGTCAAGAGGGCCGGGTGCACAAGCATTTTGCGGCTTTGCTGGTCATTCTGCCGAATCGGCGCTGCCCTTCGGCAGTGTCATGCGAAAACAGCCCGCCATCAAAGCGGCCCAGGCCATCAAAAACACCTCGGCGCAGATCTGCTTTGCCAGGCGGCGGCCCCGGTGTGGCATGGCAAGGCCCGCCAGCACTCCCAGCGCCAGCATGCAGAATTTCAGCAGCGCAACGTCCTTCCAGCCCGGCGGCGGATGCAGCCGTTGATCCAGCCCGGCAGCTTTTCACGCCGGCCTCCCTTTTGCGCTTCAAAGACGTGTGTTATACTCTGATCATAACGCCCGCCGCCCATCGGGGCAAGCGCTGGCGAAAAAGGGGAGGGAAGAAGATGAAAAAGCGGCCGGAACTCACCTCCTTCGGCCTGCACCTGCTGGCCATGGGGCTGATGCTGTGCGACCACATCTGCCTTGCCTTCATGCCGGACCGGCTTTGGATGACCTGCGTGGGGCGGCTGGCCTTTCCCGTCTTTGCGTTTCTGGCGGCGGAGGGCTTTGCCCGCACCCGCAGCCGCGCCCGCTATGCCCGGCGGCTGCTGGTCTTTGCCCTTCTTTCCGAAGTGCCCTTCGACCTGCTGGCGGCGGGCAGCCCGGTTTATCCCCTCCACCAGAACGTGCTCTGGACCTTCCTCATCGCCCTGGGCTGTATGCAGCTGCTGGAATGGGCCAAGGCTGACCCCCGGCCCGCGGCCCGCTTCGCGTTGAGCGCCGGGGCGGTGCTGGGCGGCTATCTGGCGGGCACGGCGCTCATGGCGGACTATTTCGGCCCCGGCGTCTGGACGGTGCTGGCGTTTTACTTTTTCCGGGGCGGCGGCTGGCGGCAGCGGCTGGGCCAGCTGGCGTGCCTGCTGCTGTTGAACGGATGGCTGCTGGCGGGCCCAACCATCCCGCTGGGCGGCTATGCCCTGCCCATCCAGGCCTTCGCGGTGCTGGCGCTGCCCTTTATCTGGCTCTACCGGGGGCGGCAGGGACCCCACGGGCGGGCGGTGCGCCGGTTCTTCTACGGCTTCTATCCCGCCCACCTTCTGGTGCTGGCGGGATCGAGGTGGCTGCTTTGCTTTCGGTGACGGTGGGATGCGCCACCTATTCACAAAAAGTTAATAATATATTCACAAAAAGTACACTTTGTTGCGCCAATGCATGTTAAAATATTATCAATCTGCGGGGCGGATCACCTGCGGACTGCAAACTGAAACTCCGGCCGGGGAGGGCCGGGGAAAATGGAGGAAAACATGAAAAAACTGATCGCACTCACCCTTTCGGCAGCGCTGTCACTCACGCTTTTCTCAGCTTGCGGCCAAACACAGACGCAAACCACCCAGCACACCGGCACCGGCGACGGCTACGGCGGCGCCATCACCGCCACTGTTTCCACCGATGAGAACGGAAAAATCGTGGCGTTGGAGATCGCAGGCCCCGACGAGACCGCTGGCATTGGCGACAAAGCCATCGAAACCATCACCGCCGCCATTCTGGAAAAGGGTTCCGTGGAAGGCGTGGACGCTGTGGCTAGCGCCACTTGGAGCAGCAACGGCGCCATCTACGCGGTGAACAACGCCCTTGACCCGGAAGCCTATCCCTATCCCGTTGAAAGCGCCGGTTCCGAAGCCGACAGTGTCAGCTCCGCCGAGGCTGCCATGGGCCTGGGCGTGGTCAGCACCGGCCGCCTTGGACCCGGTTCCGACGACACCGAGACCCCGGTCTATTCTTTCAACCAAGTCTACGCCGCGGTGGTGTTTGACCAGGAAGGCAAGATCCTTTCCATGAAGCTGGACCAGCTGGAGGTCGCCACCCCCAACTACGACGGCGACGGCATGCCCCACTTTGCGGGCTTCCCCGGCCAGAGCTACAACTACGATGAAGACCACGACGCCGTTGTGGACGGCACCCTGGCATACGATGACGACTCTTACCTGGAAGCCATCGCCGCCTGGCAGACCAAGCGGGAGCGGGGCGACAGCTACAAGATGGGCGTGGGCACCTGGGCCGACCAGGCGGACGCCTTTGAAGCCCTGTTCGTGGGCATGACTGTGGACGAGGTGGAGGCGTGGTTCGCCAAGTACTGCTCCGACGTCAACGGCCGCCCGCTGAAGGCCCCCACCGAGGACTCAAAAGAGGAGGACAAGGCCAAGTATGAGGCGCTGTCCGCCGACGAGCAGGCGATGCTGGCCGACGTGACCGCCAGCGCCACCATGTCTCTGAACGATTCCCACGGCGATATCCTCTCCGCCATTCGCAAGGCCTATGAGAACCGCAAGCCCCTGGAGGCCATGGCCGCCACCGGCTTTGGCCTGGGCCTGGATTTCATGGGCCGACTGGGACCCGGCTCCGACGACACCGAAACCCCTGTTTACTCCTTCAACAATGTGGTGGCCGCCGTCCTCTTTGACGAGAACGACGTGATCACCGGCATCTATCTGGATCAGGTGGAGGTCGCCACCCCCAACTACGACGGCGACGGCATGCCCCACTTCGCGGGCTTCCCCGGCCAGAGCTACAACTACGATGAAGACCACGACGCTGTTGTGGACGGTACCCTGACCTATGACGACGACAGCTTCCTGGAGGCTGTTGCCGCCTGGCAGACCAAGCGGGAGCGGGGCGACGGCTACAAGATGGGCGTGGGCACCTGGGCCGACCAGGCGGACGCCTTTGAAGCCCTGTTCGTGGGCATGACCGTGGACGAGGCGAACGAGTGGTTCGCCAAGTACTGCTCCGACGCCAACGGCCGCCCGCTGAAGGCCCCCACCGAGGACTCCAAGGAGGAGGACAAGGCCAAGTACGAGGCGCTGACCGCCGATGAACAGACCATGCTGGCCGACGTGACCGCCAGCGCCACCATGTCTCTGAACGACTCCCACGGCAACATCCTGGGCGCCATCCAGGCGGCTCTGGAATCAAAGAGCGCGGTGGACATCACCATCGGCTGATTTGAATGGAAAAAGGCCCCCGCTCAGCGGGGGCCTTTTTGGGCGGCGCCTGCGCGGCGAAAAACCGTGCGCCCCTTGGAAATCCGAGTTGATCCTCTATGCTGTGAGCCAAAGCAAACCGGTCAAAGGGAGGCGGGCGGCTGCCGCATCGACGGCATGGGCTGCTGGCGCGATCGGGCGCACATCCGGCGGGACCGGGGCTGCATCCCCGGCGAGATCGCCTTTTTTGACGGCATGACCGGCGAGGGATCCCTGCGCTTTCTGGAAAAATACCGGGGCCGGGGGGGGGGCGTGTTCTGCAAAAAGGGCCTGAACATCCGAGTCAAAAATGAGGAGGGGCTCCGGCAGGTGCCGGCCGGGGCCCCTCCCTTTGCTTTGCACAAAAAACTCCCGAACGCCGAAGCGTTCGGGAGCCTGGTGCGGGTAACAGGGGTCGAACCTGCACACCGAAGTACCAGATCCTAAGTCTGGCGCGTCTGCCAATTCCGCCATACCCGCATATGAACTCAGTGTACCAGCCGCGGCGGGGTTTGTCAATCGGGAAGGGAGAGCCGCCCCCGCTATAATCCTGCCGAAACGGAGCATACTAATCACCAGGGCCCGGCGGCTGATGCCGCCGGGCCGAGCACCCGGGGCGCGCTTTGCCCCGGCGGGGAGGTCGATTTTCTATGCTCACGTTCCTCAGGCGCTGCCTGACGCTGGCGGCGGGCGCCGCCGCGCTGGCTCTGGGCTGCCTTACCTATCTTTACACCCAATTGCCGGACACCTTCATGGTGCCCCAGGGGCAGGCGCTCACCCTGGCCCAGATGCCCTGGCTGGTGCCGCTGGAGCCCACGGGGGCCGCCGCCGTTCAGGCGGTGCCCACCGGCGGCAGCTACAACGTGACGCTTTCGGTGCTGGGCGGCATCCCGGTCAAAACGGTGCGCGCCGTGGTGGTGGACCGCCGCGCCGTCACCGTCTGCGGCACCCCCTTCGGCATCAAGATGTTCTCCGACGGCGCGATGGTGGTGGCCTTCACCGACATCCGCACCGCCTCCGGCTCCGCCAACCCCGCCAAGGCGGCGGGGCTGAAGATGGGGGACGTGATCGTCAGCATCGACGGGCGCAAGACCGTGGACAACGACGACGTCAGCGCCGCCATCCAGGCCGCGGAAGGCCGCCCGGTGCAGCTGGTCTACACCCGGGACGGCGCCGAGCACACCACCTCCCTCCAGCCCGTGCGGGACGCCGACTCTGAGCGCTGGCGGGCGGGCATGTGGGTGCGGGATTCCTCCGCCGGCATCGGCACCCTCACCTTTGTGGACAACTCCACCGGCATCTACGGCGGCCTCGGCCATTCCATCAGCGACGCGGACACCGGCCAGTCCATCGCCCTGCTCAGCGGCGAGGTGGCCCCGGTCACCATCACCGGCTATGTGGCGGGGGCGGCTGGGGCCCCGGGCGAGCTGAAGGGCCGTTTCACCGGCGAGGCGGCCATGGGAGACATCCTCATCAACGGGGCTTCCGGCGTCTATGGTTCCATCCGCCGGGTGATGGACGGCCAGGACATGGTGGTGGCTCAGGTTCAGGAGGTCTGCGAAGGCCCCGCCCGCATCCTCACCACCATCGGCGGCGACGAGCCCGCCTGGTACGACGCGGTGATCGAGCGGATCTCCCTCACCGAGGAGGACCCCAACCGCAACATGGTCATCCGCATCACCGACCCCGAACTGCTGGCCGCCACCGGCGGCATCGTGCAGGGCATGAGCGGCAGCCCCATCGTGCAGAACGACCGGCTGGTGGGGGCCGTGACCCACGTTCTGGTGAACGACCCCACCCGGGGCTTTGGCATTTTTGCCGAGAACATGCTGTCCAGCGCCGACGCGGCCGCCGCGCGCAAAGCCGCATAAAAAGCCGCTTTGCGGGGGTTGAAGCATGCAAAGCGGCGCGCATGGTGGCGCAGAGCCGAAAAAAGTCTTGCATAAATTGGTAATATATGGTAAAATTGGTTCCGTTAAGGGAAATACACAATTTGGAGGAGAAGAAAAATGGAACCGATCAAATTCCTGATGACGGATACCGGCGCGGGCTGCACCGCCGCCTGCAAGGCGGCCCTGGAGGCCAAGGGCGTGGAGGTGCACGTGTGCGAGAAGAACGGCGCGGCGGCGCTGGAAGCCCTGCGCGCCCAGCGGCCCCAGGCGGTGCTGCTGGACGCCTTCATGCCCGAGCTGGACGCCATCTCGGTGAAGCAGCGCTACGAGCAGGAGGGCGGCCGCGCCCAGTTCTACGTCACGGGGGCGTTCCAGAACGAGCAGCTGGAGCAGGAACTGCTGGACAGCGGCTTTGCCTTCTACTTTCTCAAACCCTTCGACGAGACCAGCCTGGTCAGCCGGGTCACCCGGGCCTCCGGCGCGCCGGCCCAGAGCCGCGGCGCGTCCAGCGACGAGGTCACCGTCACCGAGATCCTGCACCAGATCGGGGTGCCCGCCCACATCAAGGGCTACCAGTTTTTGCGGGACGCCATCCTGCTCACCGCCGCCGACCCGGACTATATCAACGCGGTGACCAAGCGCCTTTACCCCCAGATCGCCAAGCAGAACGGCACCACCGCCAGCCGGGTGGAGCGGGCCATCCGCCACGCCATCGAGGTGGCCTGGGACCGGGGCGACGTGGAGGTGCTGAACAGCTATTTCGGCTACACCATCCACAACCTGCGGGGCAAGCCCACCAACTCGGAGTTCATCGCCATGATCGCCGACAAGATGCGCCTGGACAAAAAGCAGCGCCGCGCCTGAGGGGGCGAAGCGTCCCATCCACCGGCTTTCGCCGGTGGATTTTTTTGCGTATATCCTTTATAATAATATACAAAAACGGCGGTGCGCCAAAAAACGGAGGGCTGCGCGATGGAAAAAACGGTCACGGCGGTGCTGGTGGCGGCGGGTTCGTCCCGCCGGATGGGGTTCGACAAACTCTCGGCCCCGCTGGGCGGCGGCACGGTGCTGTCTGCCAGCGCGGCGGCCTTCGACAGCCATCCCCTCGTCACCGACCTGGTGCTGGTCACCGGGGCGGACGAGACCGCGGCCCGCGCCGCGGCGGCCCGCTGCCAAAAGCCGGTGACGCTGGCAAAGGGCGGCGCTACCCGCGCGGCCAGCGCTCTGGCGGGGGTGCGGGCGGCGAAGGGGGAGCTGGTGGCCATCCACGACGCGGCCCGGCCCTTCGTGAGCGAAGAGGTCATCACCCGTGTGCTGGAAGCGGCGGAAAAAACGGGCGCGGCTGCCCCGGCGGTGCCGGTGAAGGACACCATCAAGCTGGCGGACGACGCGGGCCTTGTGCAGGGCACCCCGCCCCGCCAGAAGCTCTTTGCCATGCAGACGCCCCAGTGCTTTGACCGGGCGGCGTATCTTTCGCTGGCCGGCGACGAGGCGGTCACCGACGACTGCCAGCTGTTCGAGCAGGCGGGCCGGCCGGTGCAGCTGGTGGCGGGCGAGTACGAAAACTACAAGATCACCACCCCCGACGACCTGAAAGGAGAAAAGACCATGCGCATCGGCCACGGCTACGACGTACATAGACTGGTGGAGGGCAGGGACCTTATCCTGGGCGGGGTGAAGATCCCCTGTGAAAAGGGCCTCCTGGGCCATTCCGACGCGGACGTGCTCACCCACGCGGTGATGGACGCGCTGCTGGGCGCGGCAGCCCTGGGGGACATCGGCAGGCACTTCCCGGACTCGGACCCCGCCTACAAAGGGGCGGACAGCCTGGCCCTGGCCCGCCGCGTGGCGGCGCTGCTGGCCGAACAGGGATACCGCCCCGTGAACGTGGATGCCACCATCCTCTGCCAGGCGCCCAAGCTCGCGCCCCACATCCCCGCCATGGCCCAAAACCTTGCCGCGGCCCTGGGGCTGGAGCCGGGCGCGGTGAGCGTGAAGGCCACCACCGAGGAGCATCTGGGCTTCACCGGCCAGGGCCTGGGCATCGCCGCCCACGCGGTGGCCCTGCTGGAAGGCGGCAAAATATAAAATATAGCGGCGTGCCGCGAAAAAAACTTTGCAAGAAAACAACGGTATGTTATACTAAAAGTTGAGATTTTCGGCGCCCGGCTGAACCGGGGCGCCTGACAGGGAGGGCTTGGCTTGGCAGACTGGTTCGAAAGCGGAACGCTGACCATGGTATTCAACAATTTCCGTGCCATCACCCAGGACCCGCGCAACATCCTGGACATCCTGATCGTCGCCTTCGTCGTCTACGAGGTGATCGCCCTGGTGCGCAAGACCCGGGCGGCGCAGGTGGCCAAGGGCGCGGTGGTGCTGCTGGTGGGCTACGCCGTGGCCTACGCGCTGGAGCTGCGCACCGTGACCTATCTGATGAACGCGGTGCTGCAGATCGGCTTTCTGGCGCTCATCGTGCTGTTCCAGCCGGAGCTGCGCCGGGCGCTGGAGCAGGTGGGCCGCACCGACAAATGGGCGTCGAACCTGTTCCACAGCCGGCGGACAGACCCCAGCCTGCGGGGCAAATGGCAGAACGCCTGCCTTGCCATCTGTGACGCCGCCGAACAGCTCAGCGACACCAACACCGGCGCGCTGATCGTGCTGGAGCGCGGCTCCAACCTCTCGGAGATCATCCGCACCGGCACCGCCATCAACGCCGACGTGAACCCGGAGATCCTGGGCACCATCTTTTATGAGGGCACCCCCTTGCACGACGGCGCGGTGGTGGTGCGGGACGGCACCCTCAAGGCCGCGGGATGCGTTCTGCCCCTTTCCGACAATCTGGAGATCGGCAAGGACATGGGCACCCGCCACCGGGCGGCTTTGGGCATGAGCGAAAACTCCGACGCGGTGGTGGTGGTGGTCAGCGAAGAGACCGGCATCATCTCCATGGCCAAAAACGGCGTGCTGATCCGCCGTCTGGACCGGCAGAATCTGTTCAACCTGCTGCAGGAGGAACTGGTGCCTCCCGAGGAGAAGGAATCCAAGAAGGCGCTGTTCTGGAGAGGGAAAAATGAAAAAAAGAAAGATTGACCGTTCCTTTTTGAACAACCGGGGCGTGAACATCCTGCTCTCGCTGGGCATCGCCCTGCTGATCTGGACCATCGTCACCGTCTACGTTGACCCGGATCAGACCAACAGGCTCAAGGGCGTGCCGGTGAACTTTGAGCAGGACAGCCAGATGTACACCAGCCTCGGGCTGGACATCATCAACGAACCCCAGGCCCAGGCCACGGTGGAGCTGGCGGGCAACGGCACCGACGTCTACGGCCTCACCGCGGACAATGTGCTGGTCTACCCCGACTACTCGGTGGTCAAGGGCGCGGGCACCTGGGAACTGAACCTGCTGGTGCGGGTGCTGGGCAACAGCGCCTCCCGGGTCACCGCCGCCACCTCCGACACCGTGACCGTGGTGTTCGACACCATCGAGAGCAAGGAGTTCACCGTGCAGGTGGAGATGGACCAGCAGATCACCATCGCCGACGGATACGTGCTCCACAGCACCACCGCCGCGCCTTCCATCGTGACGGTGCGCGGGCCGGAGAGCGAGGTGGAGAAGATCGGCAGCATCGTGGCCAAGGTGCCCGCCAGCACCGACCTGGAGAACCTGTCCACCAGCAAGATCGCCACCGTCACACTGGAAGTGCGGGATGTGAACAACCAGCCCATGGACCTGGAATTCTCCAGCCTGGACAATTCCATCGTGGACGTGAACCTCACCGTCTACCAGAACGCTGAACTTCCCCTGAGCGTCAACTTCATCAACTATCCGCCCAACTTCGACCTGGAGTCTCTGGACTACACCCTCAGCCAGGAGACCATGGCGGTCTCCGGCCGCTCGTCGGTCATCCAGAACCTCACCGAGATCACCGTCAGCGACTTTGACCTGTCCAGCTTCCAGCTGGACAAGGTCTACCAGCTGCAGGTGAACCTGCCCAGGGGGGTGGAAAGCCGCGACAACATCACCACGGTCAACCTCACCTTCAACACCCAAGGCTACGCCGCCAAGACCATCAACGTCAGCCAGATCCGGGTCATCAACCAGCCGGCCAACATGGAGATCAAGGCCCTGGATTCCCGCATCAGCAGCGTGACGCTGGTGGGCCCCGAGGAGGAGTTGGAAGCCCTCAGCCCCAACAGCGTGGTGGCGGTGGTGGACGCCTCCGACATCCAGATCGCCGAAGGCCGCGAAAAGCTGGCCGCCAGCATCCAGATCCCGGCTTCCACCACCATCTTCGCCACCGGCAGCTACTCGGTGGAGTGCCAGGTCAGCGCCAGCGGCGCGCAGGACTGATGCTGCTGGTGCGCGGCGTTCGCCTGCCCCTGGATACGCCCCGGCCCGAGGCCGAGGCGGCGGGCCGGGCGATGAAGATTTTGAAGATACGCCCCGGCGATGCGGCCGGCGCAGGCGTGGCCCGCCTTTCGGTGGACGCCCGCCACGGCCGGCCCTCGCTGGTGTATACCATCGGCGTGCGCCTCAAAGACGAAGGTGCGGAACTGGCTTTGGCCGGTTCCGCGCCTTGTGTTGCATTGGCCCGCCATGCCGAGTACCGCCCGCTGCCCGGCGGCGCGCCGCTGAACGACCCGCCGGTGGTGGCGGGCCTTGGGCCCGCGGGCCTGTTCGCCGCGCTGGCGCTGGCCCGGGCGGGCTACCGCCCCCTGGTGCTGGAGCGGGGCCCGGCCCTCGAAAAGCGGGTGGCCGCGGTGGAGCGCTTTTTCGCCGGCGGCGCGCTGGAACCAAACGCCAACATCCAGTTCGGCGAGGGGGGCGCGGGCACCTTCTCCGACGGCAAGCTCACCACCCGCATCGGGGACGAGCTGTGCGGCTTTGTCACCGACACCCTGCTGGCCCACGGCGCGCCCGCCGCGATCGCCTGGCAGCAGAAGCCCCATGTGGGCACCGACCTTTTGCGGGGGGTCATCGCCTCCATCCGCGCCGAGATCGAGGCCCTGGGCGGGCGGGTGCTCTTTGAGACCGCCCTCACCGGGCTGGAAGAAAAGAACGGGCGGCTGACCGCCGCAGACACCACGGCGGGGCCCATCCCCTGCCAGCGCCTGGTGCTGGCGGTGGGCCACTCCGCCCGGGACACCTTCGCCATGCTGGCCGAAAACGGCCTGCCCCTGACCGCAAAGCCCTTTTCGGTGGGCTTTCGGGCCGAGCATCTGCAAACGGACATCGACCGCGGCCTCTACCACGCCGCCGCCGGCCACCCGGCGCTGCCGCCGGGGGAGTACCAGCTGAGCCATCATGTGGGCAAGCGGTGCGTCTACACCTTCTGCATGTGCCCCGGCGGGCAGGTGGTGGCCGCCGCCAGCGAGGAGGGCGGCGTTCTGACCAACGGCATGAGTTCCCACGCCCGGGCGGGCAGGAACGCCGACGCGGCGGTGGGCATCAGCGTGGACGGCTCCGATTTCGGGGGCGACGCCATGAAGGCGGTGGCCTTCCAGCGGCAGCTGGAGCAGGCGGCCTTCAAGGCGGGCGGCAGCGACTACACCGCCCCCGCCGAGACCGTGCAGAGCTTTTTGAACGGGGAGGGAGCCCTGCGCCTTGGCGCGGTACGGCCCACCTATGACCGGGGCGTGCGCGCCTTCGACCTGGGCAGCCTGCTGCCCGGCGAACTGGCCGCCGGCCTGCGCGCCGGCCTTGCCGCCTTTGACCGCAGGCTGCCGGGCTATGCCGGGCCGTCGGCGGTGCTCACCGGCCTCGAGACCCGCACCTCCAGCCCCGTGCGGCTGGAGCGGGGGGCGGACTTCCAGTGCGCCGCGCTGCCCGGGCTTTACCCCTGCGGCGAAGGCGCGGGCTACGCCGGCGGCATCATGAGCGCCGCGGTGGACGGCTTGCGGGTGGCCCGGGCCATCATCGAAGGCAGCGCCCCCGCAAAGTAAAACTGTTTTTTCGCCCCTTTGCGGGCGCAAAGATACCCCTTGGAAAGGCAGGTGGCCGTTATGGCCGAGAACCAGAAACCCAGAGACCCCTATCAATACGAGCGCATCCTGCGCCAGAAGGTGCAGCAGACATTCAACGAGCAGAAAAACGCCGGAAAGCCGGCCGATGGGCAGGGCGGCGCAGCGCCGCCGCCCCCGGTGCGGGACTCTGCCCAGGAGCTGGCCCAGAGCATCCATGAACTGGGCCGGGTCATCGCCCAGGAGGTGGGCGGCGCTTTGGGCGACGCCACCCGCGAGATGGGCAGCGCTTTGAGCGGCGCGGCCCGGGACGTGCGCAAGACCGCCGCCCAGCAAAAACACCAGAGCCAGGCCCAGCAGGCCGCCCGGCGGGCGGGAGACGCCCTGGCCTCCCGGATGAACCAGGCCGGTTCGAGCCTTTCCTCCGGCCTGCGCGACGGGCTTTGCATCTTCGGCGGCACCCTGGCGGTCATCTGCGCGGTGGTCGCCGGCCTCATGGCACTGACGGCGCTCCTCAGCCTCGCTTTTTTCTTTGATGTGATCGTCCTCATCTCTCTGGTGTTCCTGCTGGGCGTCACCGCCGCTTTCGCTTTCGCCGCCCGCTGGGCCTTCAGCCAGCCCGCCCGCCGCGGGCGTATGCGGCGGTATCTGGCCGCCATGGGCAGCGACCGCTCGGCGCCGCTGCAGCGCATGGCCGAAGCCGTCCGCCGACCGGTGAACTACGTCAAAAAAGACCTGGACCGCATGATCCGCCAGGGCTGGCTGCCCGACGCCTTTTTGGATGACGACGACGGGGTGTTCTTCATCAGCGCCGCCGAGTACCGCAACCTGCAGCGCCGGCAGGAGGCTGCCGCCCGGGCCGAGGCGGCGCCTTCCGGCGCGAACGAGCTGGCGGAACTGATGCAGCAGTGCACCGACTTCGATTTTCTGCTTGGCGAGCACATCGCCTCCATGACCGACCAGCCCGAACTGCGGGACAGCCTGCTCCACATGCGGGTCACCACCGCCGACATCCAGAACTGGGTGAAGGCCCATCCCGCCAGCGCGGGCAAGGTGCGCAAGTTCGCCCGCTACTACATGCCCACCACCCTCAAGCTGCTGCGCACCTACGCCGACGTGAAGGACCAGCAGGGCGAGGCCGCAGGCAGCATCCGCCAGGAGATCGGCGGCATCCTCGCCACCCTGAACACCGCCTTCGACAACCTGCGAAACGACCTGCTTTCCGACACCGCGCTGGACATCTCCAGCGAGATCAGCGCCATGCAGACCATGCTGGCCCAGGATGGGCTGGCGGAATACCAATCTTGACCATAAGGAGCTCTGACCCATGAATTTCCGCACCTGGCAGGTACCAACGCCCGACGAAAAAACCGTGGCCAGACTGGCCTCGGCCATCGGCGCGCCCGGCCTGCTGGCGCGCATCCTTGTGGCCCGCGGGCTGGAAAGCCCCGAAAAGGCCATGGCCTTCCTCACGGAGGATGCTCCCCTGAGCGACCCCTTCGCGCTGAAGGATATGGACAAGGCCGTGGCGCGTATTTTAAAAGCAGTGGATGCGGGCGAAGCCATCGTCATCTTCGGCGATTACGACGTGGACGGCGTCACCGCCACCGCCCTGCTGTTCGAGCACCTGCGGGGCATGGGCGCCAGCGCGCGCTGCAAGCTGCCCAGCCGGGACGAGGAGGGCTACGGCCTCACCGTGCCCATCGTGGAAAGCCTTGCGGAAAAGGGATTCAAGCTCATCATCACGGTGGACAACGGCATCTCGGCGGTGCGGGAGGTCAGGCGCGCCGCCGAGCTGGGGGTGGACGTGGTGGTCACCGACCACCACCTGCCCGGCGCGGCACTGCCCGAGGCGGCGGCGGTGGTGGACCCCGCCCGCGCCGACGACGAAAGCCCCTTCAAGTGCCTTTCCGGCGCGGGGGTGGCCTTCAAGCTGTGCGCCGCGCTGGACGGCTGCCCTGCCGAGGAGCTGCTGGAGCAGTGCGGGGACCTGGCGGCCATCGGCACGGTGGCGGACGTGATGCCCCTCACCGGCGAGAACCGCACCATCGTCAAGCGCGGCCTTGCTTTGCTGGAAAACTGCGAGCGGCCCGGCCTTGTGGCGCTGCTGGAGGGCTGCGGTCTGGCCGGCAAGCCCGTCACCTCCGAGAACATCAGCTTCGCGCTTGCCCCGCGCCTCAACGCCGCCGGCCGGATGGACTCCGCCTCCACCGCGCTGCAGCTGCTGCTGTGCGAAGATTTTGAAAAAGCCCAGGCCCTCACGGCCCGCCTGTGCCAGGCAAACGCTGACCGGCAGGCCGCCGAACAGACCATCCTCTCCGAGGCCGAGGCCCAGATCGCCGCCGACCCCGCCCGCCTGCGGGACCGGGTGCTGCTGGTCTGGGGCGAGGGCTTCCACCCCGGCGTCATCGGCATCGTGGCCAGCCGCCTGGTGGAAAAATACGCCCGGCCCGTGCTGGTCATCAGCGTGCAGAACGGCGAGGGCAAGGGCTCCGGGCGCAGCGTGCCCGGCTTCAACCTTCACGGGGCCATCAGCGCCTGCGCGCCGGTGCTCATCCGCTTCGGCGGCCACGCCATGGCGGCGGGCCTGTCGGTGAAGGAGGAGGACATCCCCGCTCTGCGCCGGGCCATCAACGAGTTCGCCGCCAAAGAGTATCCCGTGCTGGAGACCCCGCCCCTGCGCCTGGACGCAGCCGTGCGGCTGGACTCCCTCACCGTGGCGGACGTGGAGAGCCTTTCCTATCTGGCCCCCTGCGGCCACGAAAACCCCGCCCCCGTCTTCTTTTTGCAGGACGCGGTGGTGGACGGCGTCTTCCCGGTGAGCGACGGCAAGCACACCCGGCTGCGCCTGCGGCAGGGCAGCGGCAGCATCTTTGCCGCCTGCTTCGGCACCGCCCCCGCCCAGCTGGCCTATCAGCCGGGGGACCGGGTGGACGCGGCTTTGAGCCTCTCGGTCTACGAGGGCAAAAACGGGCCCCAGCTCTCCGCCCGGGTGCGGGCGCTGCGCCCGGCGGGCTTTGCCGACGAAGCCGTGCGGCAGGCGGCCCTTTACGAAGCGTTCAACTGCGGCGCGTCCCTCGCAAGCGAGGAAAAGCGCCTGCTTTTGCCGGACCGGGCCCACATCGCGACCCTTTACCGGCTCATCCGGCAGGAGGGTGCCTCGGTGGACGACCTGCTGCCCCTGCTGGCGCGCATGGGGGCGCAGAACACCGGGCGCACCCTTGTGGGCCTCAAAGCCCTGCGCCAGCTGGGCCTGGTGCAGGTGCGGCGGGAAAACGGCGCCCGCCGGCTGGCCCCGGCGCCGGTGGAAGGCAAAAAGGACCTTTCCGCCGCGCCCATTCTCAAAGCTCTGGAGGCATGACCCATGGCAGACTACATCACCTATGCTGATTTGAAAAAGGCGGTCACCGACACCGGCCGTCCCTACGACCTGCAAATGCTGGATAAGGCCTTCGCCCTGGCAAACGCCGCCCACGCGGGGCAGCTGCGCCGCTCCGGCGAGCCCTACATCTGCCACCCGCTGAACGTGGCGCTGCTGCTGGTGGAGCTGGGCATGGACACCGAGAGCCTGGCCGCCGCTTTGATGCACGACGTGGTGGAGGACACCGCCACCGCCCTGGAGGACATCCAGTCCCAGTTCGGGCCGGATGTGGCCCGCCTGGTGGACGGCGTCACCAAACTGACCAAAATTCAGTTCTCCAGCGTGGAGGAGCAGCAGGCGGAAAACCTGCGCAAGATGCTGCTGGCCATGAGCCAGGACGTGCGGGTGATGATCATCAAGCTGTGCGACCGGCTGCACAACATGCGCACCGGCGACGCCTGGCCTGAGCAGAAGCGGCGGGACAAGGCCCTGGAGACCATGGAGGTCTACGCCCCCATCGCCCACCGCCTTGGCATCAGCAACATCAAGGAAGAGCTGGAGGACCGCAGCCTGCGCTACCTCGACCCGGTGGGCTACCAGGAGATAAAGGACCTGCTGGCGGGGGCGGGCGGCGAGGCCTTCGTGGCCGAGACCAGCCGCGTCATCCAGCAGCGCCTGGCGGAGAACGGCATGGAAAACGCCGCCATGAAGAGCCGGGTGAAGAGCGTCTACGGCATCTACCGCAAGATGTTCATCCAGGACCGGGACTTCGCGGAAATCTACGACGTCTACGCGGTGCGCATCATCCTGGACACGGTGGCCGAGTGCTACAACGCCCTGGGCATCATCCACGACATGTACCACCCCATCCCCAACCGCTTCAAGGACTATATCTCCACCCCCAAGCCCAACGGGTACCAGTCGCTGCACACCACCGTCATCGGCCACGAGGGCATCCCCTTCGAGGTGCAGATCCGCACCCGCGAGATGGACCAGATGGCGGAGTACGGCGTGGCCGCCCACTGGAAGTACAAAGCGGGCGTGCAGGGCTCCGACCGGCTGGACGAGCGCCTGGCCTGGGTGCGCCAGCTGCTGGAGAGCCAGCGGGAGAGCGACGACGCGGGCAGCCTGCTCCAGGACATCAAGGGCGACCTTTTGCCCGAGGAGGTCTTTGCCTTCACCCCCCGGGGCGACGTGATCAACCTGCCCGCCGGCGCCACCGCCATCGACTTTGCCTATGCCATCCATTCGGCGGTGGGCAACCGTATGATAGGCGCCAAGGTGAACGGGCGCATCGTGCCCATCGACCACAAGGTGGCCACCGGCGAGATCATCGAGATCCTCACCGGCCCGGCGGACAAGGGCCCCAGCCGCGACTGGCTGAAGATCGTCACCACCAGCGAGGCCCGCAACAAGATCCGCAACTGGTTCAAGAAGGAGCGGCGGGAGGAGAACATCCAGGAGGGCCGCGAGGCCCTGGAAAAGGAGATGCGCCGCAACCTCATCAACGTGCCCGACGACCAGTGGGACGACTTCATGGCCGAGATCGCCCGCCGCCAGCGGCTCAACTCGGTGGAGGAGATGTACGCCGCCCTTGGGTATGGCGGCCTGCAGCTCAGCCGCCTGATGGGCAAGGTGAAGGACGAATACGCCAAGCTCAAGGCCGCCCAGCCGAAGGCCGCCGCCCTGGCGGACATCCCCATCAAGACCACCAAGAGCACCGACGGCGTGGTGGTGGAGGGCATCGACAACTGCCCCGTCAAGTTCGCCAAGTGCTGCACCCCGCTGCCCGGCGACGAGATCGTGGGCTTCATCACCCGGGGCTTCGGCGTGTCCATCCACAAAAAGAGCTGCCAGAACGTGCAGGCCAGCCTGGCGAACCCCGAGAACCGGGGCCGCTGGGTGCCCGCCCACTGGGAGGGGGGCGAGCAGGAGAACTACCAGGCCACCCTGGAGCTCATCTCCATGAACCGGGACGGCCTGGTGGGGGACGTGGCGGTGGCCCTGGGCGAGCTGCGGGTGCCCATCTATGCCATGAGCGCCCGCGCGGTGGACAACGGCCGCGCCTCCATGAGCATCACCCTGGGCATCTCCAACACCGAACATCTCAACAGCGTGCTGGCGAAGCTTCGCAAGGTGCGGGACGTCATCCAGGTCATCCGCATCTAAGGCCGGCGCGAAGGAGGAAAGGACCCATGCGGGCAGTCATTCAGTGCGTGCGCAAAGCGGACGTGTCGGTGAACGGGGGCGAGCCGAGAGCCATCGGCCCCGGCATCGTCATCCTGCTGGGCGTCAAGGACACCGACACCCTGGACATCGTGCCGAAACTCGCCGAAAAGTGCGCCAACCTGCGCGTCTTCCCGGACGAGGAGGGCAAGCTGAACAAAAGCGCCGTGGACCTGGGCTATTCCGCCCTGGTGGTGAGCAACTTCACCCTCTACGGCGACACCAAAAAGGGCAAGCGCCCCAGCTATATCACCGCGGCAAAACCGCCCCTCTCCATCGACGCCTACGACCTGTTCCTGGCCGAGATGGAAAAGCAGGGCCTCAAGGAGGTCAAGCACGGCGAGTTCGGCGCGGATATGCTGGTGAACATCGCCAACGACGGCCCGGTGACCATCGTCATCGACACCGACCAGTGGTGAAACGCCCCACGTCAAAAAAGGAGCCACCCATGAAAGTATTCCATCTCAACGGCCCCGCCCCCCTCGAGACCAACAGCTTCGTGCTGGTGGGGGAAGGGAACAAGGCCGTGGTCATCGACCCCGCGCCTAGCCTTGCCGCCTTTGACAAGCTGCTGGAAGGGGAGGGGGCCTCGCTGGAGGCTATCCTGCTCACCCACGGCCACTACGACCACATGACCGGCCTGCCCGCGCTGCAAAAGCGGTGGAGCTGCCCGGTGTATCTCGACCCGGCGGATGCGCGCGGCACCCAGCTGATGCCCGCCGGACCCGGCGCCCTGGGCTATGCCGACGGCGGCACGCTCACCCTGGCGGGCCTTTCCATCACCACCTGGCACACCCCCGGCCACAGCAGGGGCAGCTGGGTGCTTTACTGCGAGGGCCTGCTTTTCACCGGCGACACCCTCTTTGCCGGCGATGTGGGCCGCACCGACCTTGCCGGCGGCAGCTGGCAGGAGATGTGCCGGAGCCTTGCGAAGCTGCGGGCGCTGCCCCTGCCGGACGACACCCGGGTGCTGCCCGGCCACGGCCCCTTCTCCACCCTGGGGGAGGAAAAGGCTTCCAACCCCTATCTCAACGTCAAGGAGAACTGACATGAACATCTGTGTCCGGGGCCTCGCCTCGGTCTATGAGCCGGAAAACGTGGCCCGGCTGTTCTTTGCAGACGCTTCGCTGGTGCGCCGCCTGCCTCGGAAGGAGGACGCGGTGCTGGCCCGGGCGGGCCGCCGCCTTATGGCGGGGGTGCGCCTGGGCGGCAGGCGCACGGTGCTGTACGCCCCCCGGCCCGCCGGCGAAAAACAGGCGGAGTACGAGCTGGCCAGCCTTGTGTATGAACTTCTCAAACAGGTCACCGGCGTGCGCCCGCCCTGGGGCAAGCTCACCGGCGTGCGCCCGGTGCGCATCATCCACGACCGCCGCGCCGCCGGCCTTTCCGAAGAGGACATCCGCCGCCTTTTTGTGGAAAAATACGACTGCACCGAGGAAAAATTCCGGCTGGCAAAGTCCATCGCCGACCTGCAAAAGCCCATCCTGGCGGGCCGCGGGGCGCGGGACTACAGCCTCTACATCGGCATCCCCTTCTGCCCCTCCCGGTGCAGCTATTGCAGCTTTGTGTCCCTCTCCACCCAGCGGGAGGGCAGGCTGATGGAGCCCTATCTGGACGCCCTTTGCAACGAGGTGCGCGCCATCCGAAACCAGGCGGAACACTGCGGCCTTGCGCTCAAGACCGTCTACATCGGCGGCGGCACCCCCACGGCCCTTTCGGCCGACGGCCTGCGCAAGCTGATGGGCACGGTGGCAGAGTGCTTCGACCTTTCCAGGCTGGAAGAGTATACCGTGGAGGCGGGCCGCCCCGACTGCACCGATGCGGAAAAGCTGGCGGTGCTCAAAGAATACGGCGCCACCCGCATCTCCATCAACCCCCAGACCTTCAGCGACGAAGTGCTGGCGCGCATCGGCCGCAGGCACTCGGCGGCGGACATCCTGCGCTGCTTTGAGGAGGCGCGGGCCGCCGGCCACGACAACATCAACATGGACCTCATCGCCGGCCTGCCCGGCGACACGGTGGAAGGCTTTGAAAAGAGCCTTTCCACCGCCATCGCCCTTTCCCCGGAAAATATCACCGTCCACACCCTCACCCTGAAGCGCGCCTCCAACCTGGTCATCGGCAGCGCCGCCGCCGACTACGGCGACGTGGCCGCCATGCTGGAAAAGTGCGGCGCGCTGAGCGATGCGGGCTACCGGCCCTATTATCTCTACCGCCAGAAAGGCACCCTGCAGAACCTGGAAAACACCGGCTGGTGCAAACCGGGCAGGGAAGGGTACTATAATATCTATATCATGGAGGAAGTGCACTCCATCCTGTCGGCGGGCGCGGGCGGCTCCACCAAGCTGGTGCAGCCCGGCGGCGACCGCATCCAGCGCATCTTCAACTACAAGTATCCCGCCGAGTACATCAGCGGATTTGACACCATCCTCCAGCGCAAGGAAGGAGTGAGCGAATTTTATGCCCGCTATCTGGATCCCCAAACGTCTCGTTGAGATAAGCCTCATCAACACCGCGGCCGAGAGCGCCGAGAGCTTTGTGCGCCACTGCGAAATGGAGTACGAGGGCCGCATCCACGCGGCGGCCAGCGAGGTGCTGGCCAGCGGCTGCCGCATCGTCATGCTCACCGGGCCCTCCGCCTCCGGCAAGACCACCACGGCGAACAAGCTGGCGGCGGCGCTGCGGGTGCGGGGCTGCCCTTCCCAGGTGGTCAGCCTGGACAATTTTTATAAAAATCTGGACGAATACCCCCGCCTGCCGGACGGCAGCAAGGACTATGAGAACGTCACCGCCCTGGACATGAAGGAGATCCACCGGTGCCTGAAAGAAATTCTGGCCACCGGCGAGACCCTCCTGCCGGAGTTCGACTTTGTCACCGAGACCCGCAAGGAGGAAAAGATCCCCCTGTCGGTTCCCGGCGGGGTGTGCATCATCGAGGGCATCCATGCCCTGAACCCGGAGCTCACCGCGCCGCTGCCCGCCGGCAGCGCCTACAAAATTTACGCCGGCCTGCGGGAGGAATACAGCCACCGGGGCCAGCGGGTGCTGCCCACGAGGGACATCCGCCTTGCCCGCCGCATGCTGCGGGACTGCAAGTTCCGCGGCCACAGCATCGAAAAGACCCTGGGCATGTGGGGCGGCGTGTGCGCCGGCGAGGACAAGTTCATCAAGGTGTTCAAGCCCGAGGCGGACCTTTTGATGGACACCTCCTTCAGCTATGAGATCTGCCTGCTGGCGCCCTTTGTGGCGTCGCTGGCGGGCAGCCTGCCCCCGGAGCATCCCTTGTGCGAAACGCTGAACAGCCTTGCCGGGCGCTTTGCGCTGGTGGACGCGCTGGACGAGAGCCTTGTGCCGGCCACCTCCATGCTGCGGGAGTTTTTGGGCTGAACGGTTGCGCCGCAGAACACGGCGCAGTATAATGAACACAGAAACATCCGGCGTCTGCCGGCAGAAAGAGGTGCACTGCAATGAACGTGAACATCGACATCGACCGCATTCTGGAGGCCGGCGCCAAAGCCGTGGACACTGCCAAGAAGACCGCCGCCGACCTGGCCCGCGAGGGCAAGCGCCAGACCGATCTGCTGGCGCTGCAGGGCAAGAAGGCCAAGGCCGAGCGCCAGCTGGGCGCGCTGGTCTACAGCCTGGCCAAAAACGGCGAGGAGAACCGCCCCCTGGTGGAAAAATACATCGCCGCCATCGGCGCGCTGGACGACAAGATCCACGAGCTGAAAAACCAGTCCGCCGCCGAGGGCGAAGCGCCCATCGACGCGCCCGAGGCCCCCACCAGGGCCTGCCCTCAGTGCGGCTGCGAGGTGGAAGAGGATGCCCTGTTTTGTCCTGGCTGCGGGGCACAGCTGTAAGCTGGGCCGGAAGGGAAGCGGCGGCGCGGTGGTGCTCGCCGTGAGCCGCGGCGAAAAACAGCAATAAAACACAAAAATGAACGGCGGATGGGGCTTTGCACACATTCCGCCGTTCTATTTGTATCGAATTTTGTTCAGAAGTATGAAAACCGCCCGGATGGGGCAAAAATAGGGGCAAAGGGGCTTGAAAAGGCCTTTTGCGTGGAGTAAAATGAAAAAGCGATCAAGGAGGTGTGCCGTTTGGTGGAATTTGAGCGAAAAGAGCGCTATACCGCCCAGGACCTGGTGCGCATCGTCGCCCTTCTGCGGGACCCTGTGAACGGCTGCCCCTGGGATAAAGAACAGACCCACCAGTCCATCCGCGCAAACTTCATCGAGGAGACCTACGAGGCGCTGGAAGCCATCGACCTGGCCGACGCCCATCTTCTGGAAGAGGAACTGGGCGACGTGCTTTTGCAGGTGGCGCTCCACTGCCAGATGGAGGCCGAAAAAGGCGTCTTTGACTTCGATTCCGTGTGCGACGGCATCTGCAAAAAGCTCATCTACCGCCACCCCCACGTCTTCGGCGACACGGTGGCCGAGACCGCCGGCGAGGTGCTCTCCAACTGGGAGGCGCTGAAAAACGCCGAGAAGGCGCGCACCACCGCCAAAAGCCGGCTGGAAAGCGTGCCCGCGGCCTTTCCCGCGCTGATGCGGGCGGCCAAGGTGCAAAAGCGCGCCGGGGCCTACGGCTTTGCCTACCCGGACGCCGCCGCCGCGCTGGCGGACTTGGAGAGCGAGCTGGCCGAGCTGAAAGAGGCCATGGCCTCGGGCCAGGGCGTCGAATGGGAGCTGGGCGACGTGCTCTTTGCCGCCGCCAACCTGGGCCGCATGCTCGGGCAGGACAGCGAGCAGGCCCTCGGCCGGGCCACCGCCCGCTTCCAGGACCGGGTCATCTCCTGCGAGGAGCAGGCCGCCGCCGAGGGCAAAGCCCTGGAGGAGGTCTCTCCCGCCGACCTTGACCGCTACTGGAAAGCGGCCAAGCAGACTGAACAGACATCAAAGGGCTGACCCCTTTGTGCTGGCATAAATTTTTGGAGGTAAAACATCATGACCAAAGTTGAACTGATCGCGGCTGTCGCTGAGGCTGCCGAGCTGACCAAGAAGGACGCCGAGAAGGCTGTCAACGCCACTGTGGAAGTCATCACCAAGGCCCTGGCCGACGGCGATAAGGTCTCTCTGGTTGGCTTCGGCACCTTCGAGACCCACAAGCGCGCCGCCCGCACCGGCATCAACCCCCGCACCAAGGAGACCATCCAGATCGCCGCTACCACCGCTCCCGCTTTCAAGGCCGGCAAGGCCCTGAAGGACGCGGTGTCCAAGTAATCACAGCGGACCCGATCTTCAACGGCTCTGCCGCCGCGCCGCGGGGCAGGGCCGTTTTTTCGTTCGCCGGGCGCCCGGCGGGAAAGGAGCGAGCGTTATGCGCATCGACAAATACCTGAAGGTCAGCCGCCTCATCAAGCGGCGCACCGTGGCCAACGAGGTGGCCGACGCGGGCCGCATCCTGGTGAACGGCAAGCCCGCCAAGGCCAGCTACGCCGTCAAGGAGGGGGACGTCATCGAGATCACCTTCGGCAACAAGCCGGTCAAGGTGCGGGTGCTGTCCACCCTGGCCCCCGCCGGCAAGGACGTGGCCCGGGAGATGTACGAGGTCATCGAAGGGTGATTTCGCCTTTTTGAGAACGACCGCCCCAAAGGCTCCGCCTTCGGGGCGGCTTCTTTGCGCCGCCGGTCATAACCGCCCGCCGCCTTGGCATATACATAGGCGAAAAGGCAGGTGCAGACCATGCAGGAAAAAAAGACTCCCGCCGCACGGCCCGCCGAAGCGCCGGCGGCAAAGCTTCCCCACCATCTCATCGTGGAGGACCGCAGCGCCCTCACCGCCACCGGCGTGACGCGGGTGGTGAGCTGCGACGAGACCGGCGCCACCCTCGAGACCCAGCAGGGCACGCTGCTGGTGGGGGGCGAGGGCCTGTCGGTGAGCGAACTGTCCATCCAGACGGGCGAGGTGAAAATTTTCGGGCGCATCGAGTCCATGCAGTACACCGAGCCTGCGCCGGCGGGCGGCCTGTGGCGCCGCCTGCTGCGCTGAAGGCCCATGGTGGCCCTTGCCGCCCCGCCCTACGTCCTGGCGGACACGCTGTGCTGCCTGGGCCTGGGCTTTTTCCTTGCGGTGTGCTACGACCTGGCCCGCTTCTTTTTGGGCGGCAGCCGCCCGGTGTGCTTTGTGCTGGACGTTGCCGCCGCCTTTGCCGCCGCGGTGCTGGCCTGCGGCTTTGCCGCCTCCCGCAGCTACAGCGGCGTGGTGCGCTGGTACATGGCCGCGGGCCTTGTTCTGGGGCTGGCAGGGTACTTTTTTGTGCTGGCGCCGGGGTGCGCCGCGGCCCAGCGGCTGGTAAAATGGACCATCGCCCGGCCCTTTGTGCTTTTGTGGCTGCTGGCGGTGCGGCCCCTCGCACGCCTTTGCGGGCGGGCAGGAGGCGCAGCGGTGGACAAATTGCGCGCAGCGGCCCAAAAACGCCGCAAAAAACAGTTGAAAAACAAAGGGCGTGTGTTGTATAATTCAGATAACCCGTTGGCAACTCCACGGGGGCAATGCGCTCATTTTTCGGCAAAGGAGGCCGGCGGCATGAAAAAAAGGCAAAAGCGCGCGCCGCTGCTGCCCCGCTTTTTCCTGCGGGCGGGCCTCGTGCTGATCGGCGGCTATCTGGTGGCGGGCCTTGTGTTCAACCAGGTGGACATCGCCGCCAAGCAGAAGGAGCTGCAGGACCTGGAGAATCAGCTGGAACAGCAGCGCCAGCAGAACGACGAGCTGGAGCGGGTGCTGGAATCCGGCAGCGACGCCGAGATCATCGAGCGGGTCGCGCGGGACAAACTGGGTTACGCCAAGCCCAACGAGCGGGTGTTCATCGACGTCACCGGCCAGTAAACGACGGCACAAAGGCCGCGGCACACCGCCGCGTTGCGGGCCTTTTGCAGAATAAACATAAAGGGGTTATATCGCGTTGCAGTTAGAGGTAGGGGCCATTCTGGAAGGAAAGATCACCGGCGTCAAGAAGTTCGGCGCCTTTGTTGCGCTGCCCGGCGGAAAGACCGGCATGGTGCACATTTCCGAAGTGTCCAACAGCTTTATCGAGGACCTGTCCACCGTGCTCAGTGAGGGGCAGGAGGTCAAGGTCAAGGTGCTCAGCATCGCGGAGGACGGCAAGATCGCCCTCTCCATCAAGCGCACCCTTCCTCCCGAGCCGCGCCCGAACCGGGGCGGCGCCCACGGCGGCCAGCGCGGCGGCCAGCGGGGCCGCTCCGATGCGCCCCGGGTCTGGCAGCCCAAGGCTGCCGCGCCCCAGGGAGAGATGAGCTTTGAGGACATGATGGCCAGGTTCAAGAGCCAGAGCGAGGAGAAGATCTCCGACCTCAAGCGGGTCACCGAGAACCGCCGCGGAGGCGGCTATTCCCGCCGGCGCTGAGCATCGGCCCGCGGAAGAACAAGGCAAAAGGGCGGACTGCGGCGGCAGTCCGCTTTTGTTTACCACAGAAAAACGGCGGCGCTTGCGCCGCCGGGGAAAGGAAGTCAGAGCGATGAAAGTGATCGTAATAGGCGGCGTCGCCGCCGGGGCCAGCGCAGCGGCGCGTCTGCGCCGGCTGGACGAAAAGGCCGAGATCGTCATCTTTGAGCAGGGCGAGCACGTCTCCTTCTCCAACTGCGGCCTGCCCTATCACCTGGGCGGCACCATCCCGGACGCGGACGACCTGGTGCTGATGACGCCCCGCGCCTTCAAGGCGCGCCACAACATCGATGTGCGGGTGAACAGCCGGGTCACGGCCATCGACCGCAAGGCCAAAACCGTGACGGTGCAGCCGGGTGGCGGAACCGCTTATACCGAAAGCTATGACAAGCTCATCCTCGCCCCCGGCGCCGCGCCCATCGTGCCCGGCTCCATCCCCGGCGTGCGCAGCCCCCACGTGTTCACCCTGCGCAGCGTCACCGACGTGAAGGCCATCAAGGCCTACATTGACGAACACGGCGTGACATGCGCGGCGGTGGTGGGCGGCGGCTTCATCGGCGTGGAGGTGGCGGAAAACCTGGCCTGCGCCGGCCTGCTGGTCACGCTGGTGGAAGGTGCGGACCAGGTCTTGGCCCCCTTCGATCACGACATGGCCCAGATACTGCACAAGGAACTGATGGACAACGGCGTGCAGGTGGAGCTGAACAGCCTGCTCGCCGCCGTGCACCCGGACCGCATCACCGTCACCCGCCACGGCGAGGCCCATGACCTGCCCGCTCAGATGGTGGTGCTGGCCATCGGCGTTTCGCCGGAGACCGCCCTCGCCAAAGACGCGGGCCTTGCCATCGGCGAGACCCGGGGCGTCAAGGTGGACGCCAATTGGCGCACCGAGGACGAGGACATCTACGCCGTGGGCGACGCGGTGGAGAGCTTTGACCGGCTGGCCCGGCGGCCCGGGCGGCTGGCCCTGGCGGGCCCGGCCCAGCGGCAGGCCCGCGCGGCGGCGGACCACATCTGCGGCCGCCCGGCGGACAACCGGGGCTTCATCGGCTCGGCCTGCGTGCGGGTGTTCGACCAGAACGCCGCCGCCACCGGCCTTTCCGAAAAGGCGGCCTGCAAAGCGGGCATCCCCTGCCGGTCGGTGCTGCTCTATCCCACCGACAAAGTCGGCCTCATGCCCGACGCGGCCTGGATGGCCTTCAAGCTGGTGTTCGAGACCCCCACCGGACGCATCCTGGGCGCCCAGGCCATCGGCCGGGGCGACGCGGTGCGCCGCATCGACGTCATCGCCGCCCTCATCTCCATGAACGGCGCCCTGGCAGACCTGAAGGAGCTGGAGCTGTGCTACTCGCCGGTCTACGGCACCGCCAAGGACGTGGTGAACCTGGCGGCGCTGGTGGGCCTGAACGTGCTGGAAGGCCGGGTGAAGCAGGTGCCGGTGAGCGCCGTGCGCGGCCTGGTGGAACAGGGGGCCTGCATCATCGACGTGCGGGAGGAGCGGGAATTCAACGCCGGCCACCTCAAGGGCGCGGTGAACATCCCCCTGTCCCAGTTCCGGGAGCGGATGGACGAGGTGCCCAAAGACGTGCCGGTCTACCTCCACTGCCGCACCAGCCAGCGCAGCTACTATGCCCTGTGCGAGCTGCTGGGCAGCGGCTACGCCAATGTTTACAACATCAGCGGCTCCTTCCTGGGCATCTGCCTCTACGAGTATTTTAACGACCGCACCCTGGGCCGGGAGCCCATCGTCACGGCCTATAACTTCAATTGAAACGAGGGAAAAAACAATGAAGATCCTCCGCAAAGACCAGCTGGAAGAAGTGCGCCCCAGGATGGCGGGGGGCGAGGGGGAGTGCACCGTGCACCACATCCTGCCCGCCGATCGCGCCTATGGCTCCGGGCGGCTGTTCGCCGTGAACACCCTCGAACCCGGCAATTCCATCGGCTATCACAAGCACCAGGGCGAGTATGAAGTCTACTATATCCTGGAGGGCGTGGGCCATGTGGTGGAGGACGGCGTGGAGTACGACCTGGCCGCCGGCGACATGATGCAGTGCCGGGACGGCTCCTCCCACTCCATCGAGAACCGCTCCGACAAACCCCTGCGCTTTCTGGCGCTCATCATCAATGTGCGCGACCCGGCCTGAATTTTTCGCTGGCCGGCGGCCCGCCGCTCCTTTGCAGGCAGCGGCGGGTTTTGTGCATTTTCACACACCTTTGCCACAAAAACTTTACAGACTGTACACCCCTTTCCTCTGGCGTTTTTTGTGCAATATTGCTATAATAATAGTATCAAAGCGGCGGAGGCTGTGCAAAGGGCGAAGGCCCGGCGGCGGTCATACGCCAAAAGGAGGCATAGGTTTATGAAGGTCACATGCACTGGCCGCAGAGTTTCCCTGAAACCCTCGTTCATCGAGAAAGCGGAGAAGCGCCTGGCAAAGCTGGATAAGTTCTTCCCCGAGGAGGCCCAGGCGCAGGTCACGGTCACGGTGGAAAAAAGCCGCCAGACGGTGGAGATCACCGTCTATGACAACGGCATCACCGTGCGGGCCGAAAAGACCGCCGACCAGATGGAAGCCGCGCTGGAGGATGCGGCGGACCTTTTGACCCGCCGCCTGGTGAAGAACCGCAAGCGCCTGAGCACCAGGATGACCCGCGCCGCGGAGTGGCCCGCCGACCCCGAGCCGGAGGAGAGCTTCGAGGTCATCCGCGAAAAGCGCTTTGCCGTCAAGCCCTGCACCACCGACGAGGCTATCCTGCAGATGAACCTGCTGGGCCACAGCTTCTTTGTGTACCGCAGCATGGAGAACGACCAGATCCAGGTGGTCTACCGCCGCGCAGACGGCGGCTACGGCGTGCTCATCCCCCTGAACTGACCCACCAAAGCCGCCCCGGCTGCAAAAGGCCGGGGCGGCTTTTTTTGCCGGGCAGCGATAAAATCATCTTGCGCGCCGGGGCGGAGGATGCTATGATAGTATCCCGGCGAAAACCGCCAAACACCGACCCGCCGCTTTGGGGCGGGCCGCAGAAAAAGGAGTTGCCTTTATGAAATTTGAACTGATCGCGCCCTGCTACTTCGGCGCCGAGAGCACCGCCGCCTTTGAGGTGCGGCGGCTGGGGGCCCAGGACGTGCAGGTCACCGACGGGCGCATCGCCTTTTCGGGGGACGAGGGCATGATCGCCGCCGCCAACCTCAATCTGCGCTGCGCCGAGCGGGTGCTCATCCTGCTGAGGCGCTTTCCCGCAAACACCTTTGACGAACTGTTCGACGGGGCGTTTTCCGTGCCCTGGGAGGAGCTGCTGCCCGCCGACGCCGCCTTCCCGGTGAAGGGGTCCAGCCTGTCCAGCACCCTGTCCAGCGTGCCCGCCTGCCAGAGCATCGTGAAAAAGGCGGTGGTGGAGCGGCTGAAAAAGGGCCACAAGACCCTGTTTCTGCCCGAGACCGGCGTGCAGTATAAGATCCGCTTCTCCATCCGCAAAAACCAGGCGGAGCTGATGCTGGACACCAGCGGCGACGGCCTGCACAAGCGGGGCTACCGGCGCAGCGCCACCGGCGCGCCCATCAAGGAGACGCTGGCCGCCGCCATCGCCGACCTGGGCCGCGTGCGGCGGGACACCCTGGTGGCCGACCCCTTCTGCGGCAGCGGCACGCTGGTCATCGAGGCCGCGCAGAAGGCGATGAACATCGCCCCGGGCCTGCGCCGCCGCTTTGCCGCCGAGCAGTACAGCTTCTGCCCGCCCGCCGTCTGGGCTGCCCAGCGGGAGAAGGCCCTGTCGGAGATCCGCAGGGACGCCGCCTTCGAGGGCTGCGGCTTTGACATCGACCCCGCCGCCGTGGAACTGGCGGCCCACAACGCAAAGCTGGCGGGCGTGGGCGAGCGCTGCCGCTTCGCCGTGGCCGACGCGGCGGATTTCGCCCCCGCCCCGGAGCAGACGGTGCTCACCAACCCGCCTTACGGCGAGCGGCTGGGGGATCTTTCCGAGGCTGCCCGACTGGCGGGCGTGCTGGGCGCGCGCCTTGCCGCTCATCCCGTGAAGGGCGCCTACGTCATCACCGCCGACGCCGATTTTGAAAAGCATTTTGGCAAAAAGGCCTCCCGCCGCCGCAAACTCTACAACGGCATGATCCCCTGCCAGGTGTACATGTATTATTGACGCGCCGCCCCGCAGGCGAAAAAGCAAAAAAGGACCGCCGCCCCGGCCGGGGCGGCGGTCCTTTCCTTATTCATACAGCTGCCTGCCGCTGAACACGCACAGGGCGCTTTTGGCCTTGCCCTGCTCCAGCAATGAGCGGGCGGCAAAGAGGGCCGCCCCTGCGCTGGGCGCGGCGGGGATGGCGTCGGTGCGAAGCACGTCCCGGGCGGCCCGCTGGGCTTCGCCGCTGGCCACCGCCACCACCCGGTCCACGATGTAGGGGTTGTAGTTCTGGGGCACAAAGCCGGCCCCGAGGCCCGGAATGCCGTGGCGTCCAATAAAACCGCCACCGATGGCCTGGCTCTCGTAGGGCTCCACCGCCACCATGCGGATGTGATTGGTCCAGGCCTTCACGTGCTCGCCCACGCCGGTCACCGTGCCGCCGCTGCCCACCCCCGCCACGATGGTGTCGATGTCCTCGCCGCCGTGGGTGGCCTTCAGGATGGCCGGGCCGGTGATGCGCCGGTGGTATTCCGGGTTGTCGTCGTTGTTGAAGTAGTCCAGGTAATAGCCGCCCTTCTCCCCGGCGGTGCGCAGGGCCATTTCCCGGGCGGCCTTCCGGCGGGACATCCCCTCCGGGCACAGCACCAGCTGGGCCCCCAGCCGCTGCAGCAGTTTCTGCCGCTCGCCCGGCAGGGTGGGGGAGACCACCAGATACACCGGGTGGCCGCTGCGCCTCGCCGCGATGCACAGCGCCGCCGCAAAGGTGCCGCCGCTGGCCTCCACCACCGGCTGGCCCTTTTTCAGATCCCCACGCTGGGCCGCCAGCGCCAGCATGCCTTCCGCAAGGCCGTCCTTGGCGCTGCCGGTGGGGCCGGCAAAGTCCAGATAGGCGAAAATGCGCCCCGGCACCTCAAAGCGGGCGGTGTAGCCGGTGAGCTCCACCACCGGGCAGGCGTAGAGGTACTGGTAGTAGTTCTTGAACACCGCCACGGCCCGCCGCCCCCTTTTGCCATAAATTACTTTTATTATAGCAAATGCGCCCCTCCCGTCAATGCGCCGCCTCCCTTCGCGGCCCGGTTTTCTGCACTTTTTCACAAAATACGGCTCTTCTTTTTGTTCAATGCCTCTTGACAGACGGCGGCTATTTTGCTATAATGTTGGCTGTAAAGCAAAAGCCTTTACAAACCTCGCGAAAGGATGGGCTGCCCCGTGGCAAAGAACCTGGAGATCTCTTTTCTGCTGGATTTTTACGGCGACGTGCTCACCGAGCGCCAGCGCGAGGTGATGGAGCAGTACTACAACGACGATCTGTCGCTGGCCGAGATCGCCGATAACTTCGGCATCACCCGCCAGGGCGTGCGCGACTCCATCAAGCGCGGCGAGGGCATCATCCTCGACCTGGAGCAGAAGGTGGGCTTCGCGGCCCGCTACCGGGCGGTGCAGCAGGGCGTGGCCCAGCTGGAAAGCCTGGCCCGCTCCATCCGCTTTGCCAACTCCAACTCCTACTCGCCCAACCCGGAGATCGAGCGGGACACAGAGCAGATGCTGGAGGAGATCCGGCGCATCACCGACTGAGAAGGGGGCTTGAAACACGATGGCATTTGAATCCCTTTCCCAGCGCCTGGGCGGCGTGTTCAAGCGCCTGCGGGGCAAAGGCAAGCTCACCGAGGCGGACATCAAGGCCGCCATGCGGGAAGTGCGCATGGCCCTGCTGGAAGCCGACGTCAACTACACGGTGGCCAAAAGCTTCATCGCCCAGGTCACCGAGCGGGCCATGGGCCAGGAAGTCATGGAAAGCCTCACCCCCGCCCAGCAGGTCATCAAGATCGTCAACGAGGAACTCACCCGGCTCATGGGCGGCGAAGAGGCCGCCCGCATCCACATCAAGTCCAAGCCGCCCACGGTCATTATGCTCTGCGGTTTGCAGGGCAACGGCAAGACCACCCATGCCGCCAAGCTGGGCAAGTGGTTTTTAAAGGCCGGGCACCGGCCTCTGCTGGTGGCCTGCGACGTTTACCGCCCGGCGGCCATCGAGCAGCTGCAGGTGGTGGGCAAACAGGCGGGCGTGCCGGTGTTCACCCAGGGCACCGAAAAGCCGGAAGCCATTGCAAAGGCGGCGGTGGCCCACGCCAAAGACTACGGCAACGACATCGTCATTCTGGATACCGCCGGCCGCCTGCATGTGGACGAAGCCCTGATGGCAGAGCTCTCCCGCATCCGCGAAGCGGTGACGGTGGACGAAGTTCTGCTGGTGGTGGACGCCATGGCCGGCCAGGACGCGGTGAACGTGGCCAAGGCCTTCAATGAGGCGGTGGCCGTGGACGGCATCATCCTCACCAAGACCGACGGCGACACCCGCGGCGGCGCGGCCCTCAGCGTGAAGGCGGTCACCGGCAAGCCCATCAAGTTCCAGGGCACCGGCGAAAAGCTGGACGACCTGGAGGTCTTCCACCCCGCCCGCATGGCCAGCCGCATCCTGGGCATGGGCGACGTGCTCACCCTCATCGAGAAGGCCCAGGAGACCCAGGACCAGAAAAAGGCCGCCGAGACCGCCAAGCGCATGATGGACAGCAAGTTCGACATGAACGACATGCTGGACCAGCTTGCCCAGATGAAAAAGATGGGCGGCGTTTCCGCCATGCTCTCCATGCTGCCGGGCGGCGCGAAGGTCAACCCCGACGAGGTGGACGAAAAAGCCTTCGTCCGGGTGGAGGCCATCATCCTCAGCATGACCCCCGCCGAGCGGGCAAAGCCCGCCATCATCAACCCCAAGCGCAAGCGGCGCATCGCCGCCGGCAGCGGCACCTCTGTGGAGGAGGTCAACCGCCTCTTGCGCCAGTTCGAGGCCATGCAGAAGCTGATGAAGCAGGTCAAGAAGAACCCCCGCGCCTTTGGCCGGCGCATGAACATGGGCTTTTAAGAGGCCCTCTCCAACTTGATAAAACCTCTGGGGCCCAGCGGGCGTTTTGCCCGGGGCCGGGGTTTTATAGAATAAACGCCCAGCCAATGGGCCCCAATTTTAACAGGAGGTGACAGGAATGGCTGTCAAGATCAGACTGCGCCGCATGGGCGCCAAGAAGGCTCCGTTCTATCGTGTTGTGGTGGCGGATAGCCGCTTCCCCCGCGATGGCCGCTTTATCGAGGAGATCGGCTACTACGACCCCACCAAAGAGCCCTCTGTGATCAACATCGACGCCGAGAAGGCTAAGAAGTGGATCGCCAACGGCGCTCAGCCCACCGACACGGTGCGCGCTCTGCTGAAGAAGTCCGAGATTCTGTAACAGGCAATGGAGGACGTCAAAATGCAGGAGTTGCTGCTTGCTGTGGCCCGGGGACTGGTGGATGAGCCGGATGCGGTGACCGTCACCGTGGACGATCCCCGTGAGGACGGCACCATCGTCTACCACCTGAGCGTGGCCGAAGGCGACATGGGCCGTGTGATCGGCAAACAGGGGCGTATTGCAAAGGCGATCCGCGTTGTGATGCGCGCCGCCGCCGTCCGCAAGGGGCAGAAGGTCCTGGTCGAGATCGACTGACCTTTTGCCGCCCAGGCACAAGACCGACAGGGCCCTTTGTCCCAAAGGGCCCTGCTCCCATTTCAAGGGGGGATCCTCATGCAAGAATATCTCGAAGCCTGCAAGGCGGTCACCACCCACGGCGTCTCCGGCGAGGTGAAGGTGGAACTCTGGTGCGACAGCGCCGCCTTTTTGTCGGGCTTTTCCCGCCTTTACCGCGGGCCCCAGGGCCAGAACCCCATCGGCCTTGTGAAGGTGCGGCCTCACAAGAATATGGCCCTGCTCACGCTGGAGGGCGTCCACGATCCCGAGGCCGCCCGCGAGCTGGTGGGCACCGTGTTCTACATCGCCCGCGCCGAGGCGAAACTGCCCAAGGGGCATTATTTCAAGGCGGATCTGTTGGGCCTGCCGGTGGTGGACGCCGCCAGCGGCTGCGTTTACGGCACCATCGCCTCCGTCACCCGTCCCGCCGCCCAGGACATCTACACCGTGCGGGACGAAACCGGCGCCGAGACCCTGTTCCCGGCGGTGAAGCCTTTTTTGAAGCAGGTGGACCTGGAAAACGGCCGCGTGCTGGTGGAGCCCATCCCCGGCATGTTCACCGAGGCCGAGAACGGAGACCGCCCATGAGCATGCGCATCGACATCGCCACCCTCTTTCCGGACATGTGCCGGCAGGTGCTGGACGAGAGCATTCTGGGGCGGGCGGCCCGCAAGGGCCTCATCGAGACCCACTGCCACCAGATCCGGGACTACACCCTCAACCGCCAGAAGCAGGTGGACGACTACCCCTACGGCGGTGGCTGCGGCATGGTGATGAATGCCCAGCCCATCTACGACTGCTGCCAGGCCATCCTGGCCCAGTTCGAGGAGCAGGGCCGCCCACGTCCGCATATCGTGTTCATGACCGCCGCCGGCCAGCCCTACACCGAGCAGGTGGCCAGGGAGCTGGCCGCCGAAGACGGCCTCATCCTGGTCTGCGGCCACTACGAGGGAATGGACGAGCGGGTCATCGAAGAACTGGCCGACCGGGAGATCTCCATCGGCGACTATGTGCTCACCGGCGGCGAGCTGGCGGCCCTTGTGGTGGCGGACAGCGTGCTGCGCCTGCAGCCGGGCGTTCTGGCCGAGCCCCAGGGCTATCAGGAAGAGAGCCACTGGAACGGCCTGCTGGAATATCCCCAGTACACCCGCCCAGAAGAATGGCGGGGCCGCAAGGTGCCCGGGGTGCTGCTCAGCGGCCACCACGGCAACATCGACGCATGGCGTGCGAAGATGAGCCTGGAGCGCACGAAACAGCGCCGCCCGGATTTGTATGAAAAGCTGCCCGATGCGCTCAAAAAGCTTTAAGTGGGAATTGATGCCATTTAAGTTTAAAACTTTTGGAACAAACCCATCATATTGTTGAAAACTTAATGGCGGAAATGCACAAAGAAACGTTTCCGGCATTTTCGGCTTTTGCCAAACTGACAAAATTTCCCGAACGCTATCGACAACCGGCAATGAATAGGATATTATAATATCAAACCCGTTCAAAATTCTTTTTGAGTAGGAGTGTATGAACCATGTTTGTGAAAGAAGTTACCGTTGAGAATCAGGTTGGCCTGCATGCCCGTCCGGCTACTTTCTTCATCCAGAAGGCCAACGAATACAAGTCCTCCATCTGGGTCGAGAAGGAGGAACGCCGCGTCAACGCGAAGAGCCTGCTGGGCGTTCTGAGCCTGGGCATCGTGGGCGGCACCACCATCCGCATCATCGCCGACGGCGCCGACGAGCAGGACGCTGTGGAAGGCCTGATCGCGCTGGTCAACTCCGGTTTTGCCGAGTAATTTCTTTTTTCATTCATAAACAAAAGGGCGGAGCATTCCGCCCTTTTTCCTTTCCCGCCACGCCTTGTAATGGGGGCGGCGGCGGGATATAATAAGGCCGGACGAAAGGGGGCGCCGCCGTGACCAAGGCCGAACTGTACGAAAAAGCAAAAATGCTGCCGCTGCTGCCGGGGGTCTACATCATCCGGGACAAGCGGGACGAAATCATCTACATCGGCAAGGCCAAGCGGCTGCGCACCCGGGTCAGCCAGTATTTCCGGGAGGGCGTGCCCCACGACGCGAAGGTCACCCAGATGATCGGGCACGCCTTTGCCTTTGACGTCATCGTCTGCCAGAGCGAGTTCGAGGCCCTGGTGCTGGAGGCCAGCCAGATCAAGGCCCACACCCCGAAATACAACATCCTGCTCAAGGATGACAAGGGCTACAGCTACGTCAAGATAACAAAAGGGGACTACCCCCGCATCTCGGCGGCGCTGCAGAAGGACGACGACGAGGCCGACTACATCGGCCCCTTCACCAGCAGCTTCGCGGTGCGCCAGATGGTGGAAACGGCCCAGGATTCCTTCCTGCTGCCCCGCTGCGGCCGCCGCTTCCCCGAGGACATCGGCAAGGGCCGCCCCTGCCTCAACGCCCACATCGGCAAGTGCATGGCGCTGTGCAGCGGCAAGATCAGCAAAGAGGTCTATAACGAGGCGGTGAAGGGGGCCGTCCAGCTCATCCGCCACGGCAAAAAGGACATCCTCACCACCATGCGCCGCCGGATGGAAGAGGCCGCCGAACGGCTGGACTTCGAGCAGGCCGCCCTTCTGCGGGACCAGATCGCCGCGGTGGAAAAAGTCGCCGCCGGCCAGAAGGTGGTGGTGGACGAGGCGGTGGAAATGGACGTGATGTCCTTCGCGGCCAGCGGCGCCAGCAGCTGCGCCGCCATCCTGCGCTACCGGAAAGGCCGCCTGGCGGACAAGCGGGAGTTCGTCTTCAAGGGCAGCACCGACCTGGAGGCCCTGCGGGAGGAATTCCTGCCCCGCTACTACCTCTACGGCGGCGAGATCCCCCGCCGCATCGCGGTGGACGCGCTGCCCGAGGCCGCCGAGGCCCTGGAGCGGCTGCTGAGCGAGACGCGGGGCGCAAAAGTGCAGCTCTATGTGCCCCAGCGGGGGGATGTGGCCCGGCTGGTGACCATGGCCTACACCAACGCCGTGGAACGCCTTGCCCGGGAGAGCGGCCGCACCGACCGGGGCCAGCGCCTGTTGGACGAGACCGCCGCCCTGCTGGGCCTTGCAAAGCCGCCCCACGTCATCGAAAGCTACGACATCTCCAACTGGGGCGAGGGCACCAGCGTCTGCGGCATGGTGGTGTTCCAGGATGGAAAACCCCTGAAAAGCGGCTACCGCCGTTTTAAGATGCGCACGGTCCTGGGCACCGACGACTTTGCCAGCATGGCCGAGGCCCTCTCCCGGCGGGCCGGCGAGTATGAAAAGGGGGCGACGGGCCAGTTCGGCGTTCTGCCGGACCTCATCCTGCTGGACGGCGGCAAGGGCCAGGTGAGCGCGGTGAAAGCCGCCCTGGCGGGCACGGCCCTGGCGGCGGTGCCCCTCTTCGGCATGGTCAAGGACGACCGCCACCGCACCCGGGCCATCGTCACCGCCGACGGCGGCGAGATCGCCGTCAGCATGCACCGGGGGGTGTTCACCTTCCTGTCCAACATCCAGGAGGAGGTGCACCGCTTTTCCATCGAGTACCAGCGGGCCAGCCAGAAGAAAAAGTCCTATGCTTCCAGCCTCACCGCCATCCCCGGCGTGGGGCCCGCCACCGCCAGGGCGCTGCTGGCCCGGTTCAAAACGGTGGGCGCGGTGCGAGAGGCTTCCCTGGAGGAACTGGAACAGGCAAAGGGCGTGGGCAGCGCCGCCGCCCGGCGCATTTTTGACTGGTTCCACGGCGGGCCGGCCCTTGACAAAGCCGGTCAAACAGGGGATAATGAACCATAAACTCAGCGCGGCCCCAGGCGGCCGCAGGCAGAAAGGCGGGAATGAAACATGCGCGTGATCGCCGGAGAGGCCCGGGGCACAAAACTGGAAACACTGCCCGGCGAGGAGGTCACCCGGCCCACCATCGACCGGGTGAAGGAGGCCATGTTCAGCGCCCTGCAGTTCAACCTTCCCGGCGCGCGGGTGCTGGATCTGTTCGCCGGCAGCGGCCAGCTGGGCATCGAGGCGGTCAGCCGGGGCGCGGCCAGCTGCGTTTTTCTGGACCGCGACCGCCGCGCGGTGGAGATCATCACACGCAACTGCAAAGCGGCGGGCGTGTTCGACCGGTGCCGCATGGCCCAGGGCGAGGCGGAAGGCTTCCTTGCCTCCACCAAAGACACCTTCCACATCGTGCTGCTGGACCCGCCTTATCACCAGGGCACGCTGGCGGCCATCCTGCCGGCGGTGGCGGATGTGACCGCCCCCGGCGGCGTCGTGCTCTGCGAGAGCGAGCTTGCCGCCGATCTTCCGGACGAGTGCGGCGGCCTTCACAAGAAAAAACAGTACCGGTACGGCAAGGTGCTGGTGACCCGTTACGAAAAGGAGCGAGCGGAATGAACATCGACGAGTTGCTGAATATGATGGAAGAAATGCTGGAAGAGGCCACCGGCCTGCCCTTCGCGGGGGGCAAGCGGGTGGTGGACGCCGACCGCCTGCAGGACATCATCGACGAGGTGCGCCTCAACCTTCCTACCGAGGTGCGCCAGGCCAAGGCCATCGTGAACGACCGGGCCGAGATCGTGGCTGATGCAAAGCGGGAGGCCGAAGCCATCGTGAAGAAGGCCGAGGACCGCGCCCGGGTGCTGGTCAGCGAGCAGGAGGTGGTCAAGGCCGCCCAGCAGCGCGCTGCCGAGATCGTCTCCTCCGCCCAGACCCAGGCCCGCACCATGCGCACCACCGTCACCGACTACTGCGAGAATATGCTGCGCACCACCGAGGAGCAGCTGGCCCGCAGCGCCGCCGAGGTCAAGACCGTGCGCGCCAACCTGCGCCAGAGCGCCAAGAACGGCTGATTTTCCGCCTTTTTCCTTCCAATATCGCCCATCGGGCCGTGAACTTTGGTTCACGGCCCCTTTTTTGTGCCATTCGCCAAATCGGCGTCAAAAAATCCGTCAGCCACAGCCCGGATTTCTACATCCCGTATCTTGAACTTCACAGGTCCATCCCGTATAATTGAAATAAAAGTGGGTAAGAGTGGGTCAAAGTGGGGAAATTCAACCGTTCTCCACATGTTTTCAACAAAGGGGGCGGCCGGGATGCTGATGGGCGAATACAACTACACCATCGACGACAAGGGCCGGCTGAACTTCCCCGCCAAGTTCCGCGAGAAGATGGGCGCCGCCTTCGTGGTCACCCGCTGGCTGGACGACTGTCTTGTGGCTTTCCCCGAAACAGAATGGCAGCGCATCACCGACATCCTGCGCTCCAAGAGCATGGTCAAAACGCGGGACATCCAGCGCTTCCTCTTTGCGGCGGCCCAGGAAGTGGCGCCGGACAAGCAGGGCCGCATCCTGCTGGAGCCGGCGCTGCGCAGCCACGCGGGGCTGCAAAAGGAGGTCACGGTCATCGGCGTGGGCAGCTACGCCGAGATCTGGGACACCGCGGCCTGGCAGAAAAAACAGGCCAGCCTCTCCGGGGCCGACATCGAAGCGGCCATGGAGGAACTGGATTTTTAAACGACGCGGCCCGCAGGAAAGGGGGAGGACAAGGTGGAATTCAGTCACGTGCCGGTGCTTTTGAACGAGTGCCTGGAGGGCCTTGCCATCGACCCCGCGGGAACCTATCTTGACGGTACGGCCGGCGGCGGCGGGCACTCGGGCGAGATCGCCCGGCGTCTTGTCACCGGGCGCCTCATCAGCCTGGACCAGGACCCGGATGCGGTGGCAGCCGCCACCGAGAGACTTAAGGGCCTGCCCGCCACGGTGGTGAGGGCCAATTTCCGCGATGCCCGCCGCGCGCTGGCCGGCCTTGGCGTGACCTCCCTCAACGGCGCACTTTTGGATCTGGGCGTTTCCTCCCATCAGCTGGACGACGGCGGGCGGGGCTTTTCCTACCGGCAGGATGCGCCGCTGGACATGCGCATGAGCCAGTCCGGCCCCACCGCCGCGGACCTGGTGAACAGCGAAAGCAGGGAGGAGCTGGCCCGCATTTTGCGGGAGTACGGCGAGGAGCCCTACGCCTGGGCCATCGCCGGGCGCATCGTGCGCCAGCGCCAGCAAAAGCCCTTTGCCACAACCCTGGAACTGGCGGACGCCATCGCTTCGGCGCTGCCCCCGGCGGTGCGCCGCAAGGATAAAAACCCCTCCCGCCGCAGCTTCCAGGCCATTCGCATCGCTGTCAACGGCGAGATGGAGGCTTTGAGCGAAGGGCTGGACGAGATATTCGACCTGCTGGCCCCCGGCGGGCGCTTTGCCGTCATCACCTTCCACTCGCTGGAAGACCGGCTTGTGAAGAACCGCTTCCGCCAGTGGGCCACCGCCTGCACCTGTCCCCCGGAATACCCGGTGTGCGTGTGCGGCGGCAGGGCGAAGGCAAAGCTCATCACCCGCAAGCCCATCGAGGCCGCGCCCGACGAGCTGGAGTTGAACCGCCGCAGCCGCTCTGCAAAGCTGCGGGTCATCGAAAAACTGTAAAGACCGCAGGCAGGGCCGCCGCCCTTCCTGCCCGGAAAGGAGGTGGCCGCCGTGGCGCAGCCCGCATACGATCTTGAACTGTTTGAAAACCGCGCCCAGCGGCCCCGCGCAAAGGTCCGGGCCGTCCGGGGCAAAAAAAGGGCCTCCCGCCTCAACCTGCAGACCGTGAAAACGGTGGCGGTGGCGGTGGTGATGGCCGCCCTGGTGGTGGGCTTCCTCTACAGCCAGGCCACCATCACCGAGCTCACGGTGGACATCCAGAACGTCCAGAGCGACCTGGTGAGCGAGCAGAGCACCTACAACTACCTCTCCGGCGTGCTGGACTCCAAGACCAGCCTGCGCAGCGTGGAGCAGATCGCCGCCGGCGAGCTGGGCCTCGTGAAGGTGGACCGCAGCCAGGTGACCTACTTCTCCCTGGAAAGCGAGAGCGTGATCAACCGGCCCGAGACCGCCGCCCAGAAGATCACCGAATTCTTGAACACCGGCCTGCTCAGCCTGATGGAGTATCTGAACCCGTGAGCCAGCCCCAGCGTCCTGCCCGCAGCGGGCGGCGGGGGAGGGCTCACGAGTTTGCATTTATACGCTGGGGCGAGGGCCCCGAGAGGGAAGCAAGAGGATGAACAAACACACAAACGAGCCCTCCAATGGGGTGAACCGTTCGCTGAAGGTGCGCAGCTATGTGCTGCTGGGGCTGTTCCTGGCCGTGGGGTGCGGGCTGCTCATCTGGCGGCTCTACACCTGGCAGATCGTGCGCCACGACGAGATGCTGAACGCCGCCGCCAGCCAGCAGATGAAGGACATGACCATTACCCCCCAGCGGGGCCAGATCTACGACGCCACCGGCAAGGTGCTGGCCAAGAGCAGCATCGTGTGGACCATCACCGCCGACCCAAGCCAGATCAAAGCGCCCGGCCTTTCCAAGGAGGAACTGGAGGCCATGGGCGGCGTCGAGTCCGACGAGTCCAAAGCCCAGCGCCGGGCCACCCGCATCCAGACCGTCAGCCAGGACCTGGCGGAGATACTGAGCATGGACGCCCAGGAAATTTACGACAAGCTCATCGACTCCTCCAAGCAGTATGTGCTGCTGGCAAAGCAGGTGGACAAGCCTGTGGCGGATGAAATTTCCCTGTATGCCAGCGACAACAAGCTCAGCCTCATCGTCTCCCAGGACACCAAGCGGGAATACCCCTTCGGGGCCTTCGCCGCCAGCGTGCTGGGCTTCATGCACGCCGACGGATACGGCTTCTACGGCCTGGAACAATACTACGAGGACGTGCTGGCCGGCACGCCGGGCCGGCTGGTGAGCCAGCGCACCCCCACCGGCGGCGAGGTGGCCAACGACGACCGGGTGCTCTATGAGGCCAAGGACGGCGATAATCTCATCCTCACCCTGGACACCGAGATACAGGCCATCGCCGAAAAATACCTGGAAAACTCGGTCAAGGTGAACAACGTTTCCGAGCGGGGCGTGGTCATCGTGATGGACGTGAACACCGGCGCCATCCTGGCCATGGCCACCAAGCCGGACTTTGACCCCAACGACCCCATGACCATCTACGACCCCGAGCGGGCTGCCCTGCTGGAAGGGCTGGAAGGGGAGGAATACACCAAGGTGCAGGGCGAAGAGCGCCAGCGCCAGTGGAAGAACAAGACCATCACCGACCTCTACACCCCCGGCTCGGTGTTCAAGCTCATCACCACCAGCGCCCTGCTGGACTCCGGCACCGCCACCGTGAACACCACCTTCAACTGCACCGGCAGCTACACCGTGATGGGCACCGACTACTCCTGCGCCGACAACGGCTACGGGGTGCTGGGGGTCCACGGCTGGCAGGACCTGAGCCATGTGCTGCAAAACAGCTGCAACATCGCCACCATCCAGGAGGCCCAGCTCATGGGCAAGGAGGTCTTTTCCGACTATTACACCGCCTTCGGCTTCACCGAGACCACCGGCATCGACCTGCCGGCGGAGCAGTACCCCTACGAGGGCATCTCCTACCATCCTGAAGAGTCCATGTCCGCGGTGGATCTGGCGTCCAGCAGTTTCGGCCAGGCCCAGAAGGTCACCCCCATCCAGATGGCCACCGCCGTCTGTGCGGTGGTGAACGGCGGCTATCTGGTGCAGCCCCACATCGTGAGCAAGATCGTGGACAACGACGGCAATGTGGTGGAGGAGTTTGAGCCCACCGCCAAGCGCCAGGTCATCAGCGAGGAGACCAGCGCCGCCCTGCGCCAGATGATGGAGGCCGTGGTGGGCGGCGGCGCGGACGGCGCCGCGGGCCGCAACGCCTACGTGGCGGGCTATCACATCGGCGGCAAGTCCGGCACCAGTGAAAAGCTGGACCAGGGCCCCCGCGAGGGCACCACCGACGAATACGAGAAGGTGTCCAGCTTCGTGGGCGTGGTGCCCATCGACGACCCGGAGATTTTGGTGCTGGCCTTTGTGGACGAGCCCCACGCCGAGACCGAGTTCGGCTCCATGCTTTCCGCCCCTCTGGTGGGCAACATCATCAGCGAGGTCGCGCCGTACCTCGGCATCGAGACCGACCCCAGCCTGCTGCCCACCGGCAGCGTCACCGTGCCCAATCTGGTCAATCCCTCCAATCCCAGCTACCAGCAGTGGGACATGGCCCAGGTGGAATTGAACAAAAAGGGCTTTGCCCACCGCAGAGTGGGCACCGGCGAGCTGGTGCTGGCCCAGAGCCCCGCGGCGGGTGAAAAGGTGCCGGCGGGCTCCACCGTCTATCTCTTCACCGACAGCGCCGACGTCCCCACCGTGCCCGTGCCCAGCGTGGTGGGCAAAAGCGCCGCGCTGGCCAGGCAGATCCTGAGCGCGGCGGGCCTGAACGCTTCGCTTTCTGCCGAGGAGGGCACCGTCACCGCCCAGAGCGTGGCCGAGAACACCGAGGCCAGGATGGGCTCGGTCATCACCCTCACCGTCACCGGCGCGGAAGGCTGAAGGCCTGTACACATGCCTGGGCCGGCAGCCGCATACAGTAATAAAAACGGACAAGAAGGGCGCCCCGCGCCCCCGCAAGGGAGGTCTTTCACCATGTATCCCATCCCATTGAATCAGCTTCTGGCGGGTATTGCCCCGGCGGGCAGCCTGGGCGGCGAGCCCGTCACCGCCGTGGTCACCGACAGCCGCAAGGCGGCCCCGGGCTGTGTGTTCGTCTGCTTTCCCGGCCAGCGGGTGGACGGCCATGACTACGCCGCCGCCGCCATCGAGGGCGGGGCGCTGTGTGTGGTGGCGAACCACCCGGTGGAGGGCGTCCCGGCCCAAAAACTGGTGCTCTCGCCCAGCAGCCACAGGGCGATGGTGCGCATGGGGGCCAACTACCGCATGCTCTTTGCGCCCAAAATGATCGGTGTCACCGGCAGCGTGGGCAAAACCACCACCAAGGAGTTCTGCTATGCGGTGCTCTCCGCCTTTGGCGAGACCATCAAGACCGAGGGCAACCAGAACAACGAGATCGGCGTGCCGGGCACCCTGTTCCGCCTTTTGCCCACCACCCAGTACGCCGTGGTGGAGATGGGCATGAGCGCGCTGGGCGAGATCGAGCGCCTCAGCCGCGCGGCGCGCCCCTCGGCGGGGATCATCACCTGCATCGGCGTGTCCCACATGGAGAGCCTGGGCAGCCGTGAGAATATCCTCAAGGCCAAGCTGGAGATCTGCGCCGGCCTGCCGGACGGCGCGCCCCTGGCCCTGAACGCCGACGACGAATACCTGTGCAAGGCAAAGGAGCAGGGGCTCATCCCCGCCCGCCTCGCGCCTGTCTGGTACGGCGTCGAAGCCCCCTGGGCCGACGTGCGGGCCGAAGAGATCGAAAGCAGCCCCGAGGGCGAGCGGTTCACCCTTGTGGACGGCGGCGAGCACTTTGCGGTGCGCATCCCCGCCATGGGGCGGCACAACGTCTACAACGCCCTGGCGGCCTATGCCGCCGCCAGCCGCCTTGGGCTGGACAAGGCGAAATGCGCCGCGGCGCTGGCAAACTACGAAGCCACCGGCATGCGCCAGCATGTGGTGAAAAAGGCGGGCCTCACCGTGGTGGAGGACTGCTACAACGCCAGCCCGGACAGCATGAAGGCCAGCCTTGCCATGTTCAGCGCCTTCGACGCAGGTTCCGGCAAAAAATACGCCCTGCTGGGGGATATGCTGGAGCTTGGCGCCATCTCGGAAGACGCCCACCGCCAGGCGGGCCGCTGGGCCGCCGAAGCGCACCTTGCGGGGCTGGTGGCCCTGGGGCCCGAGAGCCGCGCCATGGCCGAGGAGGCCGAAAAGGCGGGCCTTGCGGCGGTGCACTGCGACACTCCCGCCGCGGCGCTTGCGGCCCTCAAGGGCCTTTTGAAGCCCGGCGACGCGCTGCTGGCCAAGGCCAGCCGGGGCATGAAGCTGGAAAATATCCTGAAAGCCCTTTACGGCGAGGAAACTTTGCAATAAAATAAGACGGGTATCTTTCCGGCGGCCTGTGCGCCGCGGCGTCACACCGGGCCCCAAGCCCGGCAAAAAGTGAGAGGGAGTTTTTAAAGTATGGCACGCTATGCGCTCATCCTTGCGGCATTCGCCGGGTTCGTCCTTTCGGCGGTGTCCGGCATCGTCATCGTCCCCTTTTTGCACAAGCTGCACTTCGGGCAGACCATCAAGGAGATAGGCCCCACCTGGCATAACAAAAAGCAGGGCACTCCCACCATGGGCGGCCTGTGCTTCATCTTCGCCTCCACCGTGGCGGTGGCTCTGGCGACCCTGAGCCTTCTGCACAGCGCCCCTGAACTGCTGGGCAGCCCCACCGCCCGCAGCCTCTACATCGCCATGTTCTCCGCCTTTGCCTTCGGCATGGTGGGCTTTCTGGACGATTTCATCAAGGTGGTCAAAAAACGCAACCTGGGCCTGCGCGCCATGCAGAAGATCGCGGCGCAGCTGCTCATCACCACCGCGCTGCTGTTCGCGCTGCACATGAACGGCACCCTCACCACCTTTGTCACCCTGCCGGGCCTGGGCTATGTGGACCTGGGGCTGTTGTACTTCCCGCTGTCCTACGGCCTTATCATCGGCATCGTCAACGCGGTGAACCTCACCGACGGCATCGACGGCCTGTGCAGCTGCGTGACCTTTGTGTCCATGATGGGCTTTCTGACCCTGACAAGCCTTCTGGGCGAGTTCAACCTGAGCATCTTCGCCGCCGCCATGGCGGGCGCGCTCACCGGCTTTCTGTTCTGGAACTTCTATCCGGCCAAGACCTTCATGGGCGACACCGGCAGCATGTTCCTGGGCGGCACGGTGGCGGGCATCGCTTATGCCATGGGCCGGCCGGAGCTCATCTTCTTCTTTGGCGCGGTGTATATCTGGGAGGCCGCCACGGTGGTCATCCAGGTCGCCTACTTCAAGCTGACCCACGGCAAGCGCCTTTTCAAAATGACCCCCATCCACCACGCCTTTGAGATGCGCGGCTGGAGCGAGGTCAAGATCGACTGCGTGTTCAGCTTCATCGCCTTCGGCGCCGCGGCGCTGGGCGTGCTGTTCGCCTACGTTTATTACCTGTGATCTCTGGACGTTGAGAAAGGGGGCGCGCCGCCGTGTCCACAAGAGATATGTCCGGCCGTCCGCTGCGCCGCCCGCCTGTGTCCGGGAGCTCCCGCCCCGCCCCTGCGCGGCCCATGCCCGCGCCCCGGCCCGCGCCCGCGCGTTCGGGCCGCATGCGCCCGGTGGGCGCGTCCCGCCGCAAAATGCCCTGGCCCGCCATGTTCACCAGGGACCCCGGCCCTTTGAGCGGCGGCCTGCTGGCGAACCTGGTGGTGCTGCTGGCGTTCGGCCTTATCGTGCTGTTCAGCGCCAGTTACGCCATCGCCTACTACAAATTCGGCGACAGCTACCACTACATCCGCAGCCAGGCCATCTATGCGGTGGCGGGCTTTGCGGCCATGCTTGTCATCAGCCGGGTGAACTACCGCTGGCTGCTTCGGCTGGCCTGGCCTCTCTACTGGGTCACGCTGGTGCTGCTGGTGGCGGTGCTGTTCATGCCGCCCATCAACGACGTGCACCGCTGGATCAACATCAAGGGCCTGCCCACCGTGCAGGTGGGCGAGATCGCCAAGCTCTCCATCGTGCTGCTGCTGGCGGCGCTGTTTGAACAGAACCGCAGCCGCATGCGCAGCTTCCGCCAGGGCATCCTGCTGCCGGGCGTGCTGCTGCTGCCCATCCTGGTGCTGCTGCGCCTGGAGCCCCACAACAGCGCCATGATCCTGATGTGCTGCATCACCGCCACGATGATGTTCGTGGGCGGGGCGAACCTGATGTGGTTCGGCGTGGGCGGCGGCGCGGCGGCAGGCGGCATCGCCCTGCTGCTCATCACCAGCAAGGGCTATGTGCAGGAGCGCCTTGCCGGCTGGCTGGACCCCTTCTCCGACGTGCTGGACTCCACCATGCAGACCGCCCAGGGCCTCTACACCATCGGCTCCGGCGGCTGGTTCGGGGTGGGCCTGGGCAACTCCACCCAGAAGCATTTGTGGCTTTCCGAGGCGCAGAACGACTTCATCTTCGCCATCCTGGGCGAGGAACTGGGGTTTGTGGGGGCGCTGCTCTGCATCGCCCTTTTTGCCCTGCTCATCGCCCAGGGCATCTATGTGGCCGTGAACGCCCCTGACCGGGCGGGCTGCCTTCTTGTGGTGGGCGTCATGGCGCAGATCGGCTTCCAGTTCTTTTTCAACGTGGCGGTGGTCACCAACACCATCCCCAACACCGGCATCAGCCTGCCCTTCTTCTCCTCCGGCGGCACCAGCCTTTTGCTGCTGCTGGGCGAGATGGGCGTGGTGTTCAGCGTCAGCCGGGCGGCAAACAAGGCAAGGGCCGAACGAAAGGCCCGCCAGGCTGAAGAAAAAGCCGCCCGCCAGGCCCACGTGTTCCGTGCAAACAAAACCTGACTCCAAAGGAGAGAACGATATGCGCGTGCTCATCGCCGCCGGCGGCACCGCCGGCCACATCAACCCGGCGCTGGCCATCGCGGGGGCCATCAAGGCCCACCGGCCGGACGCCGAGATACATTTTGCGGGCCGCAAAGAGGGCATGGAATACCGTCTGGTCACCCAGGCGGGCTATCCCTTCCACCACATCGAGGTCAACGGCATCCAGCGGAAACTGACCCCCAAGAACGTCGCCCGCAACCTGCAGGCGGTGTATCATCTGGCCCTCTCCGGGCCCCGGGCCAAAAAGATGCTGCGGGCCTTAAAGCCGGACCTGGTCATCGGCTGCGGCGGCTACGTCAGCGGGCCGGTGGTGCGCTGCGCCGCCAAAATGGGCATCCGCACCGCCATCCATGAGCAGAACGCCTTCCCCGGCGTGACCAACAAGCTGCTGGCCAAGGACGTGGACGTCATCTTCGCCGCGGTGCCCGCCGCGGTGGAAAAGCTGGGCGCGCCGGAAAAGACCAGCGTGGTGGGCAACCCCGTGCGGCCCGAAATTTTCATGCAGAACCGCGACCTGGCCCGCGCCAAACTGGACGCCGGCCAGCGCATCGTCATCCTCAGCTTTGGCGGCAGCCTGGGCGCGCGGCGCATCAACGAGGTGGTGGCCGAGCTGGCAGCCTGGGAAAAGACCTGCCCCTGGAACATCCTGCACATCCACGCCACCGGCAGCCGGGGGGTGGAGCTGTTCCGCAGGCTGCTGGCGGAAAAGGGCGTGCAGCCCGGCAGCCGCCTGCAGGTGCAGGAATACATCGAGAACATGCCCGAGCTGCTGGCCGCGGCGGACCTGGTCATCAGCCGCGCCGGCGCGCTGACCCTGGCGGAGCTGGAGGCGGTGGGCCGTGCGGCCATCCTCATCCCCAGCCCCAACGTGGCCGAAAACCACCAGTACTACAACGCCCTGGAACTGCAAAAGGCCGGGGCGGCGGTGGTCATTGAGGAAAAGGACCTCACCGGCGCGGCGCTGGTGCAGGCGGTGCAGCAGCTGGTGCAGGAAAACGGCAAGCTGGCGGTGATGGGCAAGATGGCCCGCGCCCTGGCCGAGCCGGAAAGCCTTGAAAAAATTTGGGCAAAGCTGGCCGAATTGATGGAACAGTGAGCAGCGCCCGGCAGAAAAGGAGGCGGCGCAGCCCGTGAGCGACAAGAAAAAACGGACGGTGCGCCGCCCCGGCGAACGGCCTGCGCCCCAGGCCCCGCTTTTTGACCAGCAGACCGCCCCCATCCCCAGGCAGCCCCGGCGCGGCGCGGGCGAGATGCAGCAGATGACGCTGCCTTTGGGCGCGGCGGGCATGGAGCCGCTGCAAGCCCCGGAGCCCGCCCCCCGGCGGCGCAAAAAGGCGGGGGGCAGGAAAAGGCCCGAAAGCGGACCCGCCCGCCGCCGGCAGATGACAAGGGGCGAGATGCGCCGCCGCCGCAGAAGGCGGCGCTGGCTGGCCTTCCTCTTTGTGGTGTTTCTGATGGCGGTGGGCTTTATCCTCTCGGTCACGGTGCTGTTCAAGGTCAAGCACGTCGTGGTGGAAAACCTGGACAAGACCACCCCCGCCAGCACCGGCATCTACACCGAAAACGCCATCCTCGGCGCGCTGGCTGTGCCGCTGGAAGAAAACCTCTTCGGCTTTTCGGCGGCGGAAAAGCAGGCGGAGATGGAACTGCAGCTGCCCTATCTCGAGACCATCCGGGTGCGCCGCCGCCTGCCGGACACGGTGGTGGTGCAGGTGGCCCCCGCCACCGAAAGCTGGTGCGCCAAGACCGACGCGGGCTGGGCCATCCTCAGCGACGGGCTGAAAGTTCTGAAGGTGCAGCCGGACCAGCCCGCCGGCCTGCCGGCCATCACCGGCCTGGGGGTGAGCGAGCCCACCGCCGGGCGTCGCCTTTCCACCACCACCCAGGCCCAGAGCGAGCAGATCGCCGGCCTGATGGAGCAGCTCTACGCCCAGGATCTGGCCGGCAGCTGCACCCGCATCGACATGGGCCTTGGCACCGACGCCTACTTTGTCTACGACGGGCGCATCAAGGTGCTGCTGGGCACCTTCAACAATCTGGATTACAAACTGAGCGTGGCCGCCCTGCTGCTGAAAAACGAGAGTGGCGAGTACCTCAGCTCCACCGACCGGGGCACGCTGGATGTTTCCAGCCAGCTGGACGATTCGGTCCACCGCTTCACCTACGCCCCCGGCAGCTTTGAGCAGGAGGAGAGCGAGCCTCCGCCGCCGGACAGCGCCAGCTCCGCCTCCGGCAGCGCGGCCTCCGGTTCGGCTTCCGGCGCGGCGTCCGGCTCCGCATCCGCCTCGCAGCCCACTTCCGACTCCGCGCCGGCCTCTTCCGCGCCGGCTTCCGGGTCCGCATCCGACAGCACTTCCCAAAGTACCGCCCAGCCGGAAGAATAAACACAGAAGGCCGCCGCCCGATTTTATCGGACGGCGGCCTTCTGTGCGGCGGGATTTGTGCTATACTGAAAAAAAGGGGGTGAACCCATGGCGTTTATGGGTATCTTGTTTCTAAACGCAGTCCTGATGGCCATGTTTGCCTTCATGGGCCTGGGCATTTTGGGGCTGGTCCTGGGGGTGGTGTTCCTCCTTTTGTGGCGCGGCGCGAAAAAGAGGGGAGAAAACCGCCAGACCCTGTTTTTGCTGCTGGCTGTTCTGGGCGGCCTGCTGGCCCTGGCGGGGGCGGTCACCCTGGTGCTGTTCCTGCTGATGCTGTATTAAAAAACATGGAAAGGCCCGGGCACGCCGCCCGGGCCTTTCCTTTTCGCAAACCACTCACCGCTGCACGAAAAACAGCTCGTACCACAGAATGAAGCTGTAAAAACTCCAGATCTTCGTCATGCCGCCGTTCTTGCCCGCTTTGTGCTCGTCCAGCAGCTTCAAAAGCCGGGGCACGTTGAAGAACTTTTCGGCCACCGGGCCCTCGAACTTCTCCCGCACCATCTGATAATATTTGTCCTGGCGCAGCCAGTCGTTCAGCGGCACCGGGAAGCCCAGCTTGCGCCGCTTGGCCACGCTCTCGGGCAGCTCGGCCAGCGCTGCCGCCCGCAGGGCGATCTTCGTTTCACTCTTGGAGGAGCGGTACTCCACCGGGATGGAGAGGGCCAGCTCCAGCATCTCCCGGTCCAGAAAGGGCACACGCAGTTCCAGGCTGTTGGCCATGCTCATGCGGTCCGCCTTCAAAAGGATGTCGTAGAGCATCCAGGTGTGGATGTCCACCCACTGCAGCTGGGTGGGCTCATCCAGGTCCTTCACATGGTCGAAGTAGGGCTTAAAATACTCCTCGGGGGCCTTGGCGTGGTAGTCCTTTTTCAGGTATTCGTCCCGCTCGGCGGGGGAGGCGAACACGTAGTTCGCCCGCATGCACCGCTGCCAGGGCTCCTGCGCGCCCCGCACAAGGAAGTGGCGGCCCTTGAACGGGGGCAGCGCTTTGGCCACCGCGCCCGCGCCCTTGCGCAGGGGCCGGGGGATTTTGCCGTATTCCTCAAAGTGATGGGCCGCGCAGTAGAGGGGATAGCCGCCGAACAGCTCGTCCGCGCCCTCGCCGCTGAGCACCACCTTCACATAGCGGGCGGCGTTTTTGGCCAGGAAGTAGAGAGGCACCTCGCTGGGGTTGGGCATCGGTTCGTCCAGATACCACTGGATGGTCTGGTTTGCCTCGAAAAACTCGTCGGCGTTCACCTTGTTGGCAATGCTGGGCACGCCAATTTCCTTGCTGAAGCCTTGAGCATAGGGCAGCTCGGAGTATTTTTCTTCCTCATAGCCCACGCTGAAGCTCTTCACGTGGGGGGTGCCCTTGGCCACCTCGTTTACCACGAAGCTGGAATCCACGCCGGAGGAGAGGAAGCACCCCACCTCCACGTCGGCGATCTGGTGCACCCGCACGCTTTCGGCGAAGGCGCCGGCAATGGCCTTTTTCCAGTCTTCCAGCGTTTTGCTTCGGTCCACATGGTAGGCGATGTCGTAATAGCGGCTCACCGTCAGCTTGCCGTCTTTGAAGGTGAAGCGGTGGGCCCCCGGCAGCTTGTAGACGTTTTTGAACATGGTCTCGGCGTTCGGGATGTACTCGATGGAGAGATACTCCGGCAGCCGCTCCTCGTTCAGTTCCTTCACAAAGCCGGGGTGGGGCAGAAAGCTTTTGATCTCGCTGCCGAAGAGCAGAAGGTCCTCGTTCTGGTAGTAGTAGAAGGGCTTGATGCCGAAGATGTCCCGCGCGCCGAAGAGGGTGCGGTTCGCTTTGTCCCAGATGACGAAGGCGAACATGCCCCGCAGCTTTTCCGGCAGCGCCTCGCCCCATTCCTCGTACCCGTGCAGCAGCACCTCGGTGTCGGAGTGGGTGGCGAACACATGGCCCGCCGCGGCGAGCTGCTCGCGCAGCTCCATGAAGTTGTAAATTTCGCCGTTGTACACCGTCACGAGGGTCTTATCCTCGTTGAACATGGGCTGGCTGCCGCCCTCCAGGTCGATGATGGACAGCCGCCGGTGCCCCAGCGCCGCCTGCCCGTCCACATAAAAGCCCTCGCCGTCCGGCCCGCGGTGGGCGATGAGGTCGGCCATGGCCTTCACGGTCTTTTTTGCTTCTTCAAACTCGTGCTTTGCGCAAACAAAGCCGGTAATTCCACACATTGGCTGCTCCTTTTGCCCGGTCAGTCCACCAGGCTCTTGTTGCCGAAATAGCGTTTGTATTTGCGGTAGTTGTTCAGCTGGTTCTTGATGTACCAGACGCGGCGCTTGAGCCCCGCATCCTCCTTGCAGAACAGCTGGTGGCTCACCTTGCCCTGGCGCATCAGTTCTTTCGCCTCCGCCAGCAGCGCCTCGTCCTTCAGATACTTCTTCAAAATACCCGCCGGGGCGATCATCCACAGATGATGCGCGTCGGCGATGGTCAGGCCCTGCTCCTTGTGCTCCACCACGTCCTCCACCAGCCACTTGGCCAGGTTGTAGCCGCTGGCGGTCACGAAAAAGCTGCTGCGGCCCTGGCGGGGGTTCATCTCGAACAGCTTGTACTTGCCGTCCCGCACGTCGTACTTCATGTCGAAGTTGGAGAAGCCTTCCCAGCCCACATCCTCCAAAAAGGCCCGCATCTTCTCCATCAGCTCGTCGTCCCGCACGTTGATGATGGCGGCGTAGTTGCCGATGCCCTCGGGGGTCTGCTCCTCCAAAAGGGGGCGGCCCAGGGCCATCAGCTTCACCTTGTGGTCAAGGCCGGAATAGCAGTTCAGCACCCGCATGCAGTTGTCGTCGCCGGGGATGTACTCCTGCAGCACCAGATTGTCCTGGTAGCTGGAAGAGTAGATGGCGGCGGTGATGGCGTCGAACTCCTCTTTGTTGTAGGCCACGAACACTTTCTTCTTGTGGGGGAAGCGGCAGTTCCAGTAGGCCACGCTGTTGCTGGCCTTGATGATGCAGGGGAAGGGGAAGGGCAGCTCCACCGTTTTGTAGTTCTCGCTGGTGCAGCCATAGGTGCGGGGGTAGGAAAGGCCGTGCCGCTCGCAGGCCTTGTAGAAGAACTCCTTGGTGTCCAGCTCCGCCACCAGCTCGGGGGTGGGGCAGGCGAACTTGTAATAAGGCTCCAGCGCCGGGCGGGCCCGGGCCATCAGGCCGGTGTAGTTGTCGCCGCAGCTCACCAGCACCAGCGTTTTGCCGGGGTGGGCCTTGGCGAACTCCGTCAGGGTGCGCACGAACACCCCGTCGTCCTCGAGGTTCGGCTCCACCACCGCCATCTTCACCAGTTTCGAGTTCGAGGTGGCGGCCAGCGCCCCCTTGCCGATGGCAAGGCACGTTACGCCGTATTCCATGTAAAAGCTGCGGGCCATGCCGTAGACGTTGGCGTCGCTGCCCAAAAGCACGGGAAGAAGGTCTTTCATGATCCATCACCTTTTTTTGAAAATTCAGTGTCGCGTATATTCTACTTCTTTTATGGGGCCCTTGTCAATTTGCGCCCCCCTTTTAAACCGCCGCCGTTTGTAGTATAATAAACCCTATATTGGGCAGTCGCGCCCTTTTTGGGGAAAGGAACAAAAACAGTATGTGTGGGATCGTGGGATTTTGCGGCCGGCGCGCCGGCCGTGAGGAAATATTGAAAGCCATGATGGACGCCATCGCCCACCGCGGGCCGGATGGCGAGGGAACCTACTTTGGCGGCGGGGCGGCGCTGGGGCACCGGCGGCTGTCCATCATCGACATCGAGGGCGGCCGCCAGCCCATGTTCAACGAGACGGGAAACCTTGTTGTGGTGTACAACGGCGAAATCTACAACTTCATGGAACTGCGCGCCCAGCTGGAAGCGGCGGGCCATGTCTTTGCCACCGACCATTCCGACACCGAGGTTTTGCTCCACGGCTATGAAGAGTGGGGCGAGGGGATGCTGGAAAAGCTGCGGGGCATGTTCGCCTTCGCCATCTGGGATGAGGCCGGCCAAAGCCTTTTCTGCGCCCGCGACCCCTTTGGCATCAAGCCTTTCTATTACTATGCAAACGACGGGGGCGAACTGCTCTTCGGCAGCGAGATCAAAAGCTTTCTGCCCCATCCGGGCTTTGCCAAGGAACTGAACGAGGAGCGGCTGGAACTTTACCTCACCTACCAGTATTCCCCGGGGGAGGACACCTTTTTCAAGGGCGTCAAAAAACTGCTGCCCGCCCACTGGCTGCGCTGGCAAGCGGGCGAAGTGTCCACCGGCCGCTACTGGCAACCGAAGTTCGAAGCGGACGGCGGCCCCGACATGGCCGGCTGGGAAGATAAGATTGAAGCCGCCATGAAGGAGAGCGTGGCCGCCCACAAAATCGCCGACGTGGAGGTGGGCTCCTTCCTCTCCTCCGGGGTGGACTCCAGCTATATGGCCTGCCTTGCCAAGGTGGACAAGACCTTCACCGTGGGCTTTGCCAACAAGCAGTACGACGAGACGGAATACGCTGCCGAGTTCAGCAAATTTCTGGGCGTGAAGAACTTCGCCTACCGCATCGAGCCGGAGGAATACTGGGCGAATCTCGGCCGCATCCAGTACCACATGGACGAGCCTCTGGCAGACGCCGCCAGCGCCGCCCTCTACTTCGTGAACCGGGAGGCCGCCAAACAGGTGAAGGTGTGCCTTTCCGGCGAGGGCGCGGACGAGTTCTTCGGCGGCTACAACATCTACAAGGAGCCCTTCACCGTCAGCTGGTACGATAAGCTCCCTCTGCCCCTGCGCCGCGCTGTGGGCGCGGTGGCCGAGCTGCTGCCGCCGGTGCATGGCGTGAATTTCCTTGTGCGGCGCGCAAAACCCCTGGAAGAGCGCTACATCGGCAACACCAACCTGATGAGCGAGCGGCAGAAGAAAAAGCTGCTCAAACACTACACCGGCCGCGTCAAGCCCACCGACCTCTCCCGCCCCCTCTTTGAAAAAACCAAAGGGCTGGACCCGGTCGCCCGCATGCAGTTCACCGACCTGCACCTGTGGTTGGCGGGGGATATCCTTTTGAAAGCGGACAAGATGAGCATGGCGAACAGCCTGGAACTGCGGGTGCCTTTTTTGGACAAAGAAGTGTTCGAGGTGGCCCGGCGCATCCCGGTGGAATACCGCGCCAACGCCGGGGGCACAAAGCTGGCCATGCGGGGCGCGGCGGCCCGCAGCATCCCCGAACGCACCGCCGACAAGAAAAAGCTGGGCTTCCCGGTGCCGGTGCGCGCCTGGCTGCGGGACGAGCAGTACGCCGCCGTGGTGCGCAAGGCCTTCGAAAGCGAGGCCGCGGCCCGGTTCTTTAAGACGAAGGAACTGAAAAAGCTGCTGGACGACCATGTCTGCGGCAGGCGGGACAACTGGCGCCAGATCTGGTGCGTGTTCATGTTCCTTGTGTGGTACGACGAATATTTTGTGAAGCGCTGAGCATACGCAATTCATAAAGGGAGGCTGATTTTATGAAACTTTCCCAGTTGATGGAAGGGCTGGACTATCTGGTCCTGCAGGGCGACGCCGAGACCGAAGTGGCGGACGTTGCCTATGACTCCCGCAAGGTGCAGCCCGGCTTTGCCTTTGTCTGCGTGGTGGGCACCAACCGTGACAGCCATGATTACGCCGAAGACGTGGCCGCCGCCGGGGCCAGCGTGCTGGTCATCCAGCACAAGCTGGACGAAATGCCCGCCGGCGCCACGGTGGTGCAGGTGGAGAACAGCCGCCACGCCCTGGCCATCATGAGCTGCAACCTCTTCGGCAACCCCGCCCGCAAGATGACGATGATCGGCGTCACCGGCACCAAGGGAAAGACCACCACCGCCCACATGATCCAGGCGGCGCTGAACGCCGCGGGCAAAAAATGCGGCATCATCGGCACCAACGGCACCGCCTTTGCCGGCGAGCGCCACGCCTTGGTCAACACCACCCCCGAAAGCTACGAGCTGCAAAAGCTCTTTTCCGAGATGCTTGCCGCCGGGTGCGACAGCGTGGTGATGGAAGTTTCCAGCCAGGGCCTGATGATGAGCCGTGTGGACGGCATCCACTTCGATGTGGGCGTGTTCACCAACCTTTACCCCGACCACATCGGCGGCCCCGGCGAGCACCAGAGCTTTGAGGAATACCGCGCCTGGAAGGGCCAGCTGTTCCGCCGCTGCGACGTGGGCGTGGTGAACGTGGACGATAAAAACTGCAACACCCTGCTGGCGGGCCACACCTGCCGGCTGGTGAGTTACGCCATGCACAGAAAAGCGGACTTCATGGGCAGCGGCCTTGAACTGGAGCGGGGCGAAAACTTTTTGGGCATCTCCTACCAGCTCAGCGGCGCGGCCAGCGCCCGGGTGCGGGTGAACATGCCCGGCGAATTCAGCGTCTACAACTCGCTGGCCGCCCTGGCGGTGGGCCGGGTGCTGGGCCTGCCCCTCGAGGCCGTGTGCAGGGGCCTGGAGCAGGTCAGCGTCAAGGGCCGGGTGGAGCTGGTGCCGGTGAGCAAGCGGTTCACCGTGCTCATCGACTTTGCCCACAACGAGGCGGGAGCCGAGAACCTGCTCACCACCCTGCGGGCCTACCAGCCAAAGCGGCTGGTGGTGCTTTTCGGCTGCGGCGGCGACCGCAGCCGCCTGCGCCGCTACGGCATGGGCGAGGTGGCCAGCCGCCTGGCCGATTTTCTCATCCTCACCGAGGACAACAACCGCTTTGAAGAGGTGGAGGACATTCTGAACGACATCAAGATCGGCATCGCCCAGGGCCGCCCCGACGTGCCCTATGTGGAGATCCCAGACCGGCTGGACGCGCTGCACTACGCTTTGGACCACGCCCAGGACGGCGACATGATCGCCGTCATCGGCAAGGGCCACGAGACCTACCGCGACCGCAAGGGCAAAAAGACCCCCTTCCTGGAGCGGGAGCTGTTGGAGGAATACGCGCAAAAGATCGGGCTGGAATAAAGCCCCGAAAATCAACGAAACACGAGGAAGCGAACGAACGACATGCCCATCATCGGAATTGACCTTGGAACCACAAACAGCCTGGCCGCGGTGTACAAGGACGGCGCAAGCCGCCTTGTGCCCAACGCCTTCGGCGAATATCTCACCCCCAGCGCCGTCAGCATCGACGAGGACGGCGAGGTGCTGGTGGGCAAGGCCGCCAGAGAGCGGCTCATCACCCACCCCGAGCGCACCGCCGCCGCCTTCAAACGGGCCATGGGCACCGGCAGGAGCTTTTCCCTCGCCGGGCGCACGTTCCTGCCCGAGGAGCTTTCCGCCCTGGTGCTGCGCCGCCTGAAAGAGGACGCGGAGGCCTATCTCGGCCAGCCGGTGGAGGAGGCCGTGGTCAGCGTGCCCGCCTATTTCACCGACTCCCAGCGCGCCGCCACCAAGCGGGCGGGCAAGCTGGCGGGCCTCAAGGTGGAACGCCTCATCAACGAGCCCAGCGCCGCGGCTCTGGCCTGCTACGACCCCGACCAGGGGGACGCGGCCTTTCTGGTCTACGACTTCGGCGGCGGCACGCTGGACGTCTCGGTGGTGGACTGCTTTGAAAACGTGGTGAACATCCTGGCCGTCAGCGGCGACAACCAGCTGGGCGGGGGCGATCTGGACGCGGCCATCGCCCACATGTACTGCCAGGAGAACAGCATCGACTACGACGCGCTGGATGCAAGCTCCCGGGCTATCCTGCTGGCCCAGGCCGAGCAGTGCAAGCAGACCCTCACCACCGCCCCCATGGCGGTGATGGTGCTGGACCTGCCGGGCCTTGAGGGCTCCATGAGCCTCACCGGCCAAAAGCTCATCGAAAACGCCGCCACCCTCTTCGGGCGCATGCGCACCCCGCTGCAAAAAGCTTTGCGGGACAGCGGCCTTGCCCCCCGGGAGCTGCACGGCGTGGTGCCGGTGGGCGGCAGCTGCAAGATGCCGGTGGTGCGCCAGTACCTCTCCCATCTGCTGGGCCGCCCCCTGCTGGATTCCGGCCACCCGGACACGGTGGTGGCTCAGGGCGCGGGGCTCTACGCCGCCATGAAGGAGCGCAAAGCCGAACTGCGCCAGATGGTGCTCACCGACCTGTGCCCCTTCACGCTGGGCGTGGGGGTACATAACCCGGCGGACGAGGACAACCTCATCATGAGCCCCATCATCGAGCGCAACAGCGCCCTGCCCACCAGCAAGGTGGAAAAATATTATACCGTCAGCCCCGGTCAGACCAAGCTGCACATCCAGATCTTTCAGGGCGAGGCGATGTACTGCGCCGACAACCGCAAGCTGGGCGAGCTGGATCTGCCGGTGCCGCCCGGCCCCGCGGGGCAGGAGGGCGCGGCGGTGCGCTTCACCTACGACATCAACGGCATCCTGGAAGTGGAGGCCGAGAGCCTCTCCACCGACAAGGCCATCAGCGCGGTGCTGGTGGGGGCGGGCAGCGGCCTTTCCGAAGCGGAGGCGAAAAAGCGGCTGGAACAGCTGCAAAAGCTGAAGATCCACCCCCGCGACCGGGAGGAAAACCGCCTGCTGCTGGCCCGGGGCGAGCGCCTGTGGAAAGAGACCCTGGGCGAAGTGCGCGAGCAGGTGGGCCGGGTGATGGAGGCCTTCCAGGAGGAACTGGCCAGCCAGGAGCCCGCCCGCATCCTGCGTGCCAGGAGCCGCTGCAAGGAGATGCTGGACCGGCTGGAGGCCGGCAGCGGCCTGGACGAGCAAAACTGGGATGACCTTTTTGACGACGAAGGCGGCGAGGACGAAGAATGAATTTCTGGGAGATACTGGGCATTTCGCCCACCACCGACCTGGCGGCCATCCGGCACGCCTATGCCGAAAAGACCCGTGCCTGCCACCCCGAAGACGACCCGGAGGGATTTGACAGGCTGCACACCGCCTTCCAGGAAGCGACGCAGTACGCCCGGCGCTCCCGCCGCCCCGCGCCGGCGGCCCCGCAGGAGGAAAAACGCCCCGCCGCGCCCGCGGCGCCGGCGGTGTCCGGCACCCGGGAAAGCTGCCTTGCCGCCGAGCAGGCGGCGTATCTTGCCTGGATGAAGAAAAACGGCTCCGCCGCCCGCCAGGCGGGGGAGCAGACCACCTTCGATTTTTCCGCGGCGGAGGCCGGCCCCCGCCGCGCTCCCGCGCGGCCAAAGGAACCGGGCGACGAGGAAGAACAGCCTCCCGCGGCGGCGCAGGCGCCGCCCGAGCCGCAGCAGTTCGATTTTGACCATCTGCCCCAGCAGGTCAGCCGCCAGCGGCGCCAGCGCGCCCAGGCGCTGGCTGAGCAGCTGCGGGCGGCCTGCGGCCCCGACGCGGACCGCTGGCAGGCCAAAGACGTTCTGGAAAGCGAAGAGTTCCGGGAGCTTCAGCACACCCCGGAATTTCTGGAAACGCTGGCCCTTCTGCTGAAAAAGGAACCCGCCTGCCTGGAAAAGCTGGCGGTGGACCTGGCCTATGCTTACGACTTAAAAAAAACGGCCGCGGCCCCGGACGCGGCCCACGAGGAACTTTTCGCCCTGCTGCGCCCGCTGTGGCAGGCCCACTGGCAGAAGGCACGGGAACAGAATGCGAAGGAGGCCGCCCGTCCGGGCAACATCGTCGCCCTCATCGTGGGCATGACCGTCGTGCTGCCGCTGCTGGCCGTGCTGGACGAACTGCATTTCGCCCTGCGCCTGCCGCTGGCCCTTCTGGGCGGCGCGGCGGGGACGGTGGCGGTGATGCTGGTGCAGCGCATGCAGGCCCGGGGCTGGCTGCCCCCCAACCGCATCCTGGCACTGCGGGCCTTCCAGCTGTTTTTCCTGGCGCTCTTTTTCTTCAACGTCGGCCCGGCCAGCGCGGCCGGCCTGCTGGCCTGCTTTGTGGCCGCCGCCCTGCCCGGCCGCAAATGGTACTTCCGCCAGTCAAAGCAGACGCGCTTTGCCCTCACCGCTGCCTGCGCCGTGCTCAGCGTGATCTGGGTGCCCGTCTCCTTCGTCGTGATGCCGTCCATCACCGACGACGTGGCCTTCTGCGCCATCTTCAGCTGGTGCGTGCTGCCCCTGGCCTTCATCCGCTGCATCGTCAGCAACTGCCGGTTCTACAAACTGGCCGCCCGCTATGGGCTGTGACAAACACATACCCGCCCCCTCTCCCCGCATAGAATGCCAGGGGAGAGGGGGCTTTTTTCATGGCGTTGGAACCGATGCTCAAGGCCGCCCAGGACCGGGGCATGAAGCTGCGCACAAGGCTGGTGGCGGGCTTCTTCGCGCTGGTGTGCTTCGGCGGGCTGGTCGCCCGGCTGTGGCACATCCAGATCACCGATCACGATTTCTATGCCGGGCGGGCCAGCGGCCAGCAGCTGCGGGACACGGTGGTCCCCGCGCCCCGGGGCGACATCGTGGACGCGAACGGCGTGCCGCTGGCGGTGAACGCCACCTGCTGGACCATCCGCGCCTCGCCCCGGGAGATGGCCGACGAGGACGTGGAGCCCGCCAGCCGGGCGCTGGCGGAGCTGGTGGGCATGGAGTACGAAGAACTTCACGAGATATTGTCCCAGCGGTCCAGCAACGATGCGCTGCTGCTGCGCCGGGCGGACCGCCAGACCGCCGACGCGGTGCGCGCGCTTTGCGCCGAAAACGGCTGGGAGGGCATCCTGCTTTTGGAGGACACCAAGCGCTGGTACCCGGAAGGGGACTTTGCCGCCAGCCTGCTGGGCTTCACCAATGTGGACAATGCGGGCATGGCGGGGCTGGAACTGGAGTACGACGAGCAGCTCACCGGCAAAAGCGGCCGGGTGCTCAGCGCAAAAAACGCCTGGGGCTACGACATGCCCACCGGCTACGACACCTATATCCCCCCGGTGCAGGGCAACACCCTCCAGCTCACCATCGACGTGAACGTGCAGCATTATCTCGAAAACTACCTCAGCTACGCGGTCAAGGCCTACAACGTGAGCCAGCGGGCGGTGGGCATCGTGATGGAGGTGGACACCGGCCGGGTGCTGGCCATCTCCACAAAGCCGGACTACGACCCCAACGAGCCCCGTGTGCTGGCGGACGAGGAAGCCCGCGCCCTGGTGGACAGCCTCTCCGGCGAGGAGCGGTCCGCCGCTTTGCAGCTGGCCCAGCAGACCCAGTGGCGCAACAAGGCGGTGAGCGACCTCTACGAGCCGGGCTCGGTGTTCAAGCTCATCACCTGCGCCGCCGCGCTGGACACCGGCGCCGTCAGCCCTTCCAGCACCTTCTACTGCGGCAAGGCCTACAAGGTGGCGGGCATCGCCTTCCACTGCGCCAACCACAAGAGCCACGGCGCCCAGACGGTGGCCCAGGCGCTGGCCAACAGCTGCAACCAGAGCTTCATCCAGATCGGCCAGCGGCTGGGCGTGCAGGACTTCTGCGATTATTTCGAGGCCTTCGGCCTGCAGGGGGCCACCGGCATCGACCTGCCCGCCGAGCCCAAGAAGTCGGAGTATTACACCGCGGGCCGCATGGGCCCGGTGGAGCTGGCCAGCTGCGCCTTCGGCCAGTCCAGCAAGATCACCCCCATCCAGATGATCACCGCCGTCTGCGCGGTGGTGAACGGGGGCAATTTGATGCAGCCCTATGTGGTGGAAAAGATCACCGACGCTTCCGGCAACGTGGTCAGCACCACCGGGCCCACGGTGCGCCGCCAGGTAATCCGAGCCGAGACCAGCGCCCTGATGTGCCAGATGATGGAGGGCGTGGTGGACGGCGGCAGCGGAAAAAACGCCTATGTGGCGGGCTACCGGGTGGGCGGCAAGACCGGCACCAGCCAGAAGCTGGACTCACAGGACGAAGAGGCCCGCATCGCCAGTTTTGTGGGCATCGCCCCGGCGGACGACCCCAAAATAGCGGTGCTCATCGCCCTGGATGAGCCTCACACCTTCGCGAGCGGCGGCGGCGCGCTGGCGGCCCCGGTGGCGGCGCAGGTCATCGAGGAGACCCTGCGCTACTACGGCGTGCAGCCCCAGTACACCCCCGAGGAACAGCAGCGGCTGGAAAACCAGGTCCCCGCCGTGACCGAGCTCCCGGCGGAGGCCGCCGCGGCAAAACTGCAGGAGGCGGGCTTTGCCGCCCGGGTGGTGGGCGAAGGCGGCACGGTGCAGAGCCAGTACCCCGCGGCGGGCGAGACGCTGCCCCGGGGCTCCACCGTGCTGCTCTACACCGAGGAAAACGCCGCCCGCCAGGTCACCACCGTGCCCAGCGCGGCGGGGCAGACCCTGGATGAAGCCACCGAGACCCTCCACGCCGCCGGGCTGAACATCAAGGCGGAAGGGGCGGCGGAGATGGAGGGGGCGGTGGCGGTGGCCCAACGCAGCCCGGCGGGGGAGCGGCTGCCCCGGGGCAGCCGTGTCACCCTGACCTCTTACGACTACACCGTGCCCGCCGACGAGGACGTGAAGATGGACTAAACCGGGCAGAGCCTGCGCACACTGTTAGGGCAATGCTCAACGCAAGGAGGCGGTCAGCCTGTTCGCTTCAAACCATTCGCCCCGGGCGCAAAGACCGGCCCCCCGCGCCGCGGCCGCCGCAAAGCCGGCGCGCCGCCGCGCCCGGCCAAAACGGGAAAAACGGCCCCTGCCGCCCTGGCTGGAAAAACTGCTGGGTGCGGGCCAGCCTTCCATGGACCTGCCCTTCCTCATCCTGGTGCTGGCACTGGTGGCCTTCGGGCTGGTGATGCTGTTCAGCGCCAGCTATGCGGTGGCCATGTACCGCCGGGGCACGCCCTACGCCTACATCCGGCCCCAGCTGCTCTTCGCGGCGGTGGGCCTGGCGGCCATGTACGCCGCCAGCCGGGTGGATTACCACATCTACCACAAGCTGGCCTGGCCGGTTCTGGGCCTCTCGGTGGTGCTGCTGGTGGTGGTGCTCTTCATGCCGGAATACAACGGCTGCAAGCGGTGGATCGTGCTGCCGGTGGGCACGCTGCAGCCCAGCGAGATCGCCAAGTTCGCCGTCATCCTGGTGTTCAGCCACATCATCTCCCTCAACCACACCCGCATGAAGCGGTTCTCGGTGGGGGTGCTGCCCTTCGCCGTCATCCTGGGGGTGCTGGCGGTGCTCATGCTGCTGGAGCCGCACCTGTCCGGCACGCTGCTGCTCTTCGGCATCGGCGCGGTGCTCATGTTCGTGGGGGGCACGGGGCTGCGGTGGTTCGCCATGGCGGCGGGGGGCGGCATCGCGGCGGTGGCGGCGGCGCTGGTGTTCCTGCCCGACCTTGTGCCCTACGCCGCCGACCGGCTGAACAGCTGGCTGGACCCCTTCGCCGACCCTCTGGGCGACGGCCACCAGACCATCCAGAGCCTCTATGCCATCGGTTCCGGCGGCGCCACCGGGCTGGGCCTGGGCAACAGCCGCCAGAAGTACCTCTATGTGCCCGAGCCCCAGAACGACTTCATCTTTTCCATCGTCTGCGAGGAGCTGGGTTTCATCGGGGCCTGCCTGGTCATCCTGCTGTTCGTGCTGCTGCTTTTGCGGGGCATCACCATCGCGGTGAATGCGCCGGACAAATTCGGCGCCCTGCTCACCGTGGGCTTCACGGTGCAGGTGGTGATGCAGGCGGTGCTGAACATGGCGGTGGTCACCAACACCATCCCCAACACCGGCATCAGCCTGCCCTTTTTCTCCTCCGGCGGCACCAGCCTGATGAT
>NZ_CALXHK010000003.1:0-84839 GCF_944388085.1 Candidatus Allofournierella excrementigallinarum
TGTACCTCCAAAATTTAATGTTCTGGAAGTAATGTAAGCGTGGGTTTGTGGTGTGGTATCCTTAACTATGGGAAACTCCCCGTTCCCATTTGGAGACCGCCCGGTCCGTCACATGCAGGCGCTGGGCCAGCTCCTTCTGGGTCAGTCCTTTTTCTTTGCGCAGTTCCCGTATCAGCGCGCCGGTGGCTTGGTTGTTCATCGCTTGTCCCTCCCTTTTGCCTCTCTATTATAACGCCGCGCCGCCGTTCCTGCACCCAACCGGTGGTTGAGTATGCCCTTGCCGCCCTGACGCGACTTTTTTTGCGGGTGACGCTTGTTGTGCTTCGGATTTCATACTACAATAGGATATATACGAGAGGATGAAAAGGAGAAGCGTTTATTCCCTGGCGGGGCTGTTCGCGCTGTATGCCCTTTATGGAACGGATGTGTTTTCCCGCGCGGCAAGCGTTTCCGGCTCGCTCTGGTTCCCCGGGTTCCGGGAGTATGTTTTCTCCCATGAGCTCAAGGGTCAGCCAGGCCGTGTTTTCTTTTCCGTGGGCGACAGAGAAAGCCGGACAAAGAACCCTGTGCTGCAAACGGTGCAGGAAAACACCGAGGCAATTTGCGGCTTTTACCGTGACAAGGGGCTTTGCACCACCTTCCGGCTGAACCGCGGCGGCCACCATGATCACCCTGCAGAACGGGCGGCGGAGGGCATTCAATGGTTGTGCATTGAATAGCACCGTTCTGGGTGATCGTGATACAATAGAATCATGATAAGGGGGACCTCTGTTATGAATTTTGATGTCAACAAGCTGGTCTGGACCCGGCCGCCGAAGCAGTACCGCATCGCGGCGGACCGGATCGGAATGACCACGCAGCCCTACACCGGCCTGCGGTGTTCTCGCAGATGGAGATGACCGAGTGCCAGTGGCAGGCCCACGACGGCCAGCAGCCGGACTGAGCCCGTCGCGGCCGCCATTCAACGCCATAAGGAGGACCGAAATGGAGGCATGAGCCGCTGGATGATCTATCGCAACGACTTCAACTGGACCCATCAAGGAGGAAATGAACAATGAAAACGGCAATTTGCTATCTTTCCTGCCACCATGGCAACACCCGCAAGGTGGTGGAGGCCATGGCCGAGGCGGGAAATGCCGACCTCATCGACGTGCGCACCCGGCAGGCGGTGCGGCTGGAAGAATACGACCTCATCGGCTTTGCCTCCGGCATCTACGGCTTTGAGATGCACGAATCGGTGGCCGCTTTCGCCCGGCAGTATCTGCCCGCGGGCAAGCCGGTGTTCTTCGTCTACACCTACGGCGGCGCAAAGGGCACCGGCGCAAAAGTGCTGGCTCAGATCGCCGCGGAAAAAAGCTGCCCGGTGCTGGGCGAATTCAGCTGCAAGGGCTACGACACCTTCGGCCCCTTCAAGCTGGTGGGCGGCCTTGCCAAGGGCCGGCCCAGCGCGGAAGATCTGGAAAATGCGCGGGCGTTTTTCCGGGGGCTTGAGACGACGTGACACAGGGGGAAAAGGATGGACTGGAAATTTGAGACCGCCGGCCCCACCGGGGAGTGCAGAGCTTTTGGCGTGAATATTTTCAAATATCCCTGGCGGAATTGCAAAGAGACCGCCACCGTCACCGACTCCCGCCACGGCGTGGAAAAGGTGTTCCATGTTTATGAGGTGGAGATCGACGGCGTCGTCCGCCGCTTTGCCGGCGGGGAGTTTTCAAACGGCGTGTTCGGGGTGTATCTGCCGGCGGACTGAGGTGGAAGGAAAATGATTCCTGCCAAATCGTTTGCAAACCATGAGAAGCTTGTTTTTTACCCGAAGTTTTTCAGACGGTTTTTCAGCTTGCTTCCAGCGGCGTCTATACTGATCGGCTGCGGCACGATCTCGCACAGCAGCTGGCAGCACTCAAAAAAATTGCAGCCGTTCATCACCGGGCATGTGCTTGCACATGAGGGGACGCTTTGAAGTGGAGCCGCTGTGCCCGCATGTGCCTTTCACGAATCGCTTGTCTGCGGCCATTCCAAAAATTCTGGATGCCATAAAAGCCCAGTTTATGCCCCGGTAAACACACGGAAGGAGCCCCCATGAATATGCTCGAAGACCGCCGGCCGACCCTCGCTTCCTGGCCCAGGCGGATGTACGATTGGAGCGAGGTGCCCGTCCCCTTCCAGGCCGCGCTGGCGGGCTGGAACGCCGCGGGCATGCCGCCGGGCAACGTCACCCTCATCCCCCGCATCCATCAGTACTCCGGCGCGCCGGAATATGCCGCCGCCTGGTTCGATGGCGAGGTCTGTCTCCAGCGCATGGCCGGCGGCAGACTGGATGTGTGGCGCATCCGGCCCGGCGACGTGGCGCAGGTCGGTTATTCCGTTCAGCTGATAAAATGCACGGTCACCGTCCGGCTCAAAGAGGGCGGACGGGCCGGCTTTTCCTACAACAAGACAAAAGAGGACCAGCTCTACCCTGTCCTCAGCCTCCTGCTGGGCCAGCCCGCCGGCCGCCGGCCGCCCCTGCGGCATCCCGACGCCTCTGCGTTTGCGCAGCTTTTGCAGGAGAGCTACGCCATGTACTACACCTCTCTGCTGGCCTATCGCTTCGGCGGCCGGATCCTGGATCATATCTTCCTGCGGGGCAAACACCAAAACCTGCTCTACCTTCTCCAGCGCCGGCCTGACCCCGAGTGCTTCTGCGCCATGACGGACGCGGGGCTTGTGTGCATCCTCACCGACTTTTACGGCACCTCCGCGCTCTATATGCCGAAGTCCTCCCCCTGTTCCCTCCGGGTCAAGCCCCTGCCCCGCGGCAAGGGCAGCGGCCTTTATCTGCGCGCCCTGGAGGACGGGGAGCATCTGTATTTCCATCTTCTCCCAGGCCAGGAAGGCCCGGCGGGCGCCTTTGCCCGCCGCTGGTTTTCCCCCGCGGCGGCAGACTGAAAGCAGGCGTGTCCCCGCCGCTTCCCCCGTCACAAAAGCCCGCAGGGCCGGTGTTTCCAAGGCTCTGCGGGCTTTCCTGCTTTTCCTGCGGCGCGCTTTGCGCCGTGGCCGCCGGCGGCCTGCCCTGCATGCAGAAAAGCCTCGCCGTCACAAGAACGGCCGCCGCTTCGGAGAAGGGCATGGCCAGAACGCCGGGCAGCAGGCGTTTCAGATGCCGCCCGCAAGCCCATTGGCCTTGAAAACGCCTGGGTCACGATATAACCTTCTTGATGCCGGGGTCCTCCGGGGCTATAATAAAGGATATAGTAACTATAATGTCAAGGAGGCTGTATGGAAAATCTTTTTTCGATCGGCGAACTTGCGAAGTATCAGAACATCTCCAAGCAGACCCTGATCTTTTACGACAAGATCGGCCTGTTCCGCCCGGCCTGGGTGGACCCGGACAACGGCTACCGCTACTACAGCGCCGCCCAGCTGGATTTTCTGGACACCATCCTCATCATGAAAAAAATCGGCTTCTCGCTGAAGGAGATCCAGGAGCACATGAAGCACTACACCATCGACAGCAGTCTGGTGCTTCTGCGCAGCCAGCTGACCCGCATCGACCAGCAGATCGCCGAACTGAACCTCATCCGCAGCCGGCTGGCCCACCGCTGCGACCAGATGGAGCGCGCCAACTCCTTCCGCCAGCAGCGCGCGGCGGTGCATGTGGGGCGGGCGGAGGGCCAGTATATCCTCTACGAGCCGGTGCAGCCCCCTTACAGCCCCCGGGAAGTGAGCATCGCCACCAAAAAGTGCTTTGCCGCCTCCTTTGAAAAGCAGCTGCCCATCTTCTTTCAGTGCGGCGTGTCGGTCCCGCTGGAGCGGGTGCGCCGGGGCGATTTCATCCAGGCGTCGCTGGCGTTCCTGCTCACCGAGAACACCCCGCTGGCCAGCAACATCCGCCAGCTGCCCGCCGGGCGGTGCGTCAGTTTGTACCACTTCGGCGACTACGCCTCCATGGGCCGCTCCTATCAGGAGCTGCTGCGCTTCTGCGACGAAAACGGGCTGGAGATCGTCTCCGATTCCTATGAGTTCTGCATCAACGACTACCTTTCGTCCTACGACGAGAACGAGTATATCACCAAGATCATGTTCTACATCCGCTGACCCCTTTTGCCCTGTCCTTTGCGGCGGGGCAAAATTTTTTTGCAGATTTCACTTGACAAAGTCAAATGACGGTGTATACTTGACCTTGTCAAGTGACGAAAGGAGCGGGAACAATGTTTGACACACTGGCTTATCATTCCTCGGTGTTCTACCGGGATTTCACCGCCTACACCAGCGAGAAGCTGGAAAAACTGGGCCTGCACTTCGGCCTGCTGTTCTTTCTGATCTATGTGGGCAAGCACCCGGGCACCACGCCTTCGGACCTGACCGAGGCGCTGCATCTGGACTGGGGCCACTCCCAGCGGTGCATCACCAAGCTGGTTGAGAACGGTTTTCTCACCAAGGAGAAGGCGGGCCGCCGCTACCAGCTGGACCTGACCGAGAAGGGCCGGGAGGCCTTTGCCATCAGCCATCAGGTGTTCTTCGACTGGGACGAAAAGCGGCTGGCCGTTCTCACCGAAGAGGAGCGGCAGACCCTGTTCGCCCTGCTGCGCAAGCTGACCCCGGGCCGGGAGGTCCCGCGCCATGTATGAGGCCATCGGGCGGCCGCTGGAGCTGGGGGGCCTGCGGCTGAAAAACCGCATCGTGTTCGCCCCCACCACCCTGGGCCTTGCGGAACCGCAGCAGGAGGAACTGCTGCGGCGCATCGCCGCCGGAGGCTGCGCCCTGGCCTGGGTGGGCGACGTGCCGGTTGGTAAGAAGGGCTTCGGCAGCCTGTTTTCGAAAAAAGGGTTTGAGCACTACCGGCGGCTCACCGGCGCGCTGCACAGCGAGGGGTGCCTGGCGGGGGCGCAGCTGCATCAGTCGGATTCGGACCTGGGAGCGATGGTGAAATACCTGCCCGCCCTGCTGACCCGGCGCATCAGCCCGGACGAGCTGCGGCAAAAGCTGAACGACGCGGCCGGTCCCTACATCACCGGCCTGCCCGCCGAAAAGGTGAAGCGCATCACCGCCGCCTTCGGCGACGCGGCCGCCCAGGCCCGCCGGGCGGGCTTCGACCTGGTGCAGGTGCACGGCGACAGGATGTGCGGCAGCTTCGCCTCCTCCCTGTTCAACCGGCGCACCGACGCTTACGGCGGCAGCCTGGAAAACCGCCTGCGCTTTGCCCGGGAGGCGGTGGAGGCGGTGCGGGCCAGCCAGCCGGACCTGCCCATCGACTTCAAGCTGGTGGTGCGGCTGGAAAACTACGGCCGGGCGGGCCTTCTGCCCGACGAGCTGGCGGTGGCCGTGCCGATGCTGGAGGCCGCGGGCGTGACCAGCTTCCATGTGACGCTGGCGAACCACAGCGCCCTGACGGACACCATCCCCCCGGCGAACCACCCGGACTTTGGGGAGGAAGGCTGCTTTTTGTTCCTGTGCGACATGGTGCGGCAGTACACCCGCCTGCCGGTGTGCGGCGTGGGCGGGCTGACCGACCCGGACTTCGTGGAGCGGCAGCTGGCCGAAGGCCGCATCGACTGCGCCGCCATGAGCCGCCAGCTCATCGCCGACCCCGACTGGCCCAACAAGGTGCTCGGCGGCCGTGCCACCGGGGCGCGCCGCTGCGTGCGGCGCAACAAGGGCTGCCTGAGCGGCCTGATGGAGCGCAAGGGCGTTCGCTGCATTTTTCAAGGAGGCAACAGAAAATGAGTTATGCCATCGTTTATTCCAGCCGCACCGGCAACACCGAACTGCTTGCCCGTGCCATCCAAAGCGCTCTGCCTGCGGAGGACTGCCTTTACTTCGGCGGCCCCGACGCGGCGGCGCTGGTGGCCGACCGGCTGTACGTCGGCTTCTGGACCGACAAGGGCAGCTGCGACGAAGCGCTGGCGGCTTTTCTCGCCACTGTGGAGCACAAGGAAGTGTTCCTGTTCGGCACCGCCGGGTTCGGCAGCCAGCCCGCCTATTTCCAGGCGGTGCTGAAGCGGGTGCAGGCGAACCTGGGCCAGGGCTGCACCCTGGTGGGCAGCTACATGTGCCAGGGCAAGATGCCCCAGGCGGTGCGCCGGCGCTACGAGGCGATGCTGGCCGCCCCGGACCACGCCCCCAATCTGGAGGCCATGATCGAGAACTTCGACCATGCCCTCTCCCACCCCGACACGGCGGACCTGGATGGGCTGAAAAAGGCCGTTCTGGCCGCCGGCGGGAATGAACGTCAGCATTGAATTTTCAGAAGGGTACGGATTTGCCAAGCGGGGGCGGATGCGGTATACTCTCCTTGTATCCGACAAAAAACGGCACAAGGCGGTGGAACATGAAAAAGCTCACGATGCGGCAGCTGCTGGCGGTGGCCAGCATGCTGTTCGGTATGTTTTTCGGCGCCGGGAACCTTATCTTCCCCGCCGCCATGGGCCAGCTGGCGGGCAGCAGCGTGTGGCTGGCCTGCGCCGGCCTGCTCATCACCGGCGTGGGCCTGCCCCTGCTGGGGGTGGCCGCCCTGGGCGTCAGCCGGGCGGACGGCCTGCTGGAGCTGAGCAGCCGGGTGGGCCGCCGCTACGGCCTGTTCTTCACCTGCGCTTTGTATCTCACCATCGGGCCGCTGTTCGCCATTCCCCGCTGCGCCACCGTCTCCTACACGGTGGGCGTGCAGCAGCTGCTGCCGGGGGCGGGCCAGCGGGCGGCGCTGGCGCTCTTCTCCCTTGCATTCTTCGGCGCGGTGCTGTTTTTCTCGCTTCGCCCGGGCGAGCTGCTCACCTGGATCGGCAAGGTGCTCAATCCGCTGTTTCTGTGTTTTCTGGCGGTGCTGGTGGTGCGGGCGCTGATTTCGCCCCTGGGCGCGGTGAGCGCCGCGGCCCCCGTGGGCGCCTATGCGGCAGACGCCTTTGCCGCCGGTTTTCTGGAGGGCTACAACACCATGGACGCGCTGGCGGGGCTTGCCTTCGGCATCATCGTGGTGGACGCCATCCGCCGGCTGGGGGTCGCCGAGCCCGGCCAGGTGGCCAGAAGCACCGTGGGCGCGGGGGTGTTCAGCGCGCTGCTGATGGGCCTCATCTACGTTCTGGTGGCGGTGATGGCCGCCCAGAGCCGCGGGCTTTTCGAGCCCGCGGCCAACGGCGGCGAGGCCCTGGCCCAGATCGCCCGGCACTATTTCGGCAGCGCGGGCGCGCTGATTTTGGCGGCCACGGTCACGGTGGCCTGCCTCAAGACCGCGGTGGGGCTGGTGAGCAGCTGCGGCGAGGCCTTTGTGCAGATGTTCCCCCGCGGGCCCCGCTACCCGGTTTGGGCCACGGGCTTCTGCCTGTTCTCCTTTGCCATTGCCAACCTGGGGCTGGACGCCATCCTGGCCTGGACCGCCCCGGTGCTGATGTTCCTTTATCCCCTGTCCATCGTGCTCATCCTGCTGACGCTGTTCGGCCGCCTGTTCGGCAGCCACCGCACCGTGCTGGCCTGGACGGTGGGCTTCACCATCCCGGCGGCGGTGCTGGACCTGGTCTGCGCGCTGCCCCAGGGTTCGGCGGCGGCCCGGCTGCTGGCTCCGGTAGCGGGCCTTGCCCGGTGGCTGCCCCTGGCAGACAAGGGCTTCGGCTGGGTGACGCCTGCGCTGGCGGGCCTTCTGATCGGCCTTGCGCTGGCCAAACGCCCCCGGCGCGCGGCCTGAGACACAAAAAACTTCCCGGTGGGACCCACCGGGAAGTTTTTCGTTCTGTCAGTTTTCCGCCTGCTGCACATAGCCGGAGGCCGGGGGGCCGCCCTCGATGTCGGTGACGCCCCGTCCGGTGTTGGGCTCGAACTGGGACCAGACCGCGTCGCAGAAAAAGGCCGCAGCCGCCACGGTGCACACCGTCACCAGCAGTTTTCGGTCCACGCGGGCAAGGGCCGCGTCCAGCAGCGGGGCCGCCATGTACACCACCGCCAGGCCCCCCACGCCGAACACCAGCAGGCCCTCGGCGCAGATGCGCCCGTTCAGGTTGAGGAAATAGCCGCTGTAGTCCCACCACTGGGTGCCGCCGGTGGCCAGTTCCAGCACCAGCGACGTCACGTACTCCAGCGTGCCGCACAGCAGGATGGTGGCCAGGAATTCCAGCCCAGGCCGGCCCCGCAGCCGGTAAAGCACCGTGAGCATGAGCACCGCGCCGGTGCCGTAGATGGGCAGCCAGGGCCCGTGAAGCACGCCCCGGTTCACCAGCTCGCCGGTGGACACCAGATGCAGGCCCACCTCCCACAGCCAGCCGAAGACCGAGAGGCTCAAAAAGATGGCCAGCAGCGACCAGACGGAATAGCGCCGCATGTAGTTCAGCGATTCCACCAGCTTCTGCCGCTCCTCTTCCGGCAGGGGATAGAGCCGCACGGGATAGGCCGTGCCCTCCACGTCGTCCATCAGCGCGAACAGCCGCACCCGGTCCGCCCGCCTGGCCTCGGCCACCCGGTCCTGCTCCCGGGGGAACAGCAGCACGCCGAAGTCGTCCGCCAGCACGCCCCGCCAGCCGGAAAGGCTGTGCCGCTCGCCATCGGGGGCGTTCATCACCCGGATGACGTCGCCGTATTTTTTGGCGATGGCGCCGGCAGGCGCTTTTTCATAGAGATAGTCGTCGTTCAAAAGCTTCGCGTCCTGCAGGCCATTCAGGATGGCCAGGGCCCGCAGCCGGGCGTAGTAGCGGGTGAAGCAGGCCACTTTGTAAGGGTTGGTGAACAGCACGTCGCTCACCCCCAGGGTGAGAATGCCCAGCAAGTCCCATCCGATGAAGGACAGTTCGAGCACAAAGCACTCCCACTTGTGGCCCCGCATCATCCGGCGGGAGAGGCCGATGGCCTGCCGGGCGCTCATGTCCGGGTTTTCCGCCACGATGTAGGGCACCAGGAAGTAGGAATAGCGCTTCACCACGCCCCCCACCACCGTGAGGCACCACAGCAGGTACAGCACGTATCTCACGCACATGGTCCAGGCGGCCCGCCGCCAGCGGCGCACCCGGATGAGGAACAGAAACCGCTGGGGGGTCACCCGGTCGTAGAGCATGCCCTCCAGAAAGACCCGGCGCATCACCACCGGGAACACGTTCTGGATGAAGAACCAGAACACCGCCAGGCCCAGCGCGAACGCCGCCACCAGCAGCGCCACGCCGCCGCTCTCCGAGCCGGTGATGGAGGCGGCCGCCGCCGCTGCCGTGACCACGATGGAGCCGGAGGTGATCTGGTTGACCACCTCGGACAGCACGCCCCGGGTGCGCCCAAAGGCCGGGTCGCCCTTTCGGGCGGCCTCCACCGCCGCCTGCTGGGCCCGGTCCGCCGCGTCCCGCCCGGCCTGCAGGTCGTTTTCCGCGATGGTGGCCAGGATGCCCTCCCAGGAGTTTTCCGTCACCTGAGTCTTGGGCGCGCTGCTCTGGCCGGCCGCCCCCAGGCTTCGGACCGTGGAAAAACCCAGCGCGCCGGAGAACTCCGAGCCCAGGAAGGCCGCGATCAGGCAGGCGGCTGCAAAGATGAACCAGTGTTTTTTCAGGCAGGTCTTTGCCTGGCTTTTCATTTTCTTTCTCTCGCTCATTGCCGCAGCACCGGGCGGGCAGACGCCCGCTCTCCTCCCCTTCCAAATCAGTATAGACAGTATATGATATGCCGCGCCAAAAGGCAAGCGGTCCGCCATCCATCCGCAGGAAAAATCCGGCCGCCCGTCCAATGAAATTTTCATAAAGGGGGTAAAGCGCCCTGAAAGCCATGGTGCAATGAGCTGCTTGGCCGGAATCATTCTCAAATGCGGCCCTGAACGCGGAATAAAGCAGGCCCCCTGCCGCAATGTGCGGCAGGGGGCCTGCTCTTTGTTTTTCACTGCCGCTCAGCTGCCCAGATATGCCCCGGTGCGCCTTGTCAGCTGCATGTAGTGCTTGTAGAGGATGCCGAACCGACGCACATAGCCGGGCCTCCAGGGCTTGGATTTGCCGCAGAAGTGCAGGATGCCGGTGTTGCGCATCACCCAGTCCATGTCGCACACGCCGCCGCTGCGCAGCAGATAGGCGTTGTAGTTGCGGGCGTCGTAGTTCCAGAGGGTGTCGTCCAGTTCCAGGGTCCTGTCGCCGTAAAGGGCGTTGAGGATGTCCTGGTCCGGCAGCAGCAGCGCTTTGCCCTTCTCCCCGGCATAGCGGAAGATGTCCTGGGGGCGCACCTGCGCCCGGGCGGCGTTCAGGTCGATGAGCAGCACGCCGGAATTGAAGTATTTGCAGTCGGTGCCCAGGCGCACCTGGTTGATGTTGTTCATCAGGCCGGTCTTGCCGGTGTGGGAGGCGGCGGCGAACAGCCTGCCCTCCAGCGGCGTTTCCCACAGAGGGCGCAGGGAGTTGAGCGCCAGGGTGTCCGGGTCGATATAGAGCACCCGGTCCAGCTCCTTGGGCAAAAAGCATCCCGCCAGCAGCCGGTAATACATCTCCTGGGGATACTGCCGGGTCACGGGGGCCGCGCCGAACACCGTCCGGTCCACCGTCAGGCAGCGCAGGGTCAGCCCCAGCCGCCCGCACTGGCGCTCCACCGTTTCCAGCGCGCCGGGCCTGATGCCGCTGTGCAGCAGCCACACCGTCAGCGGCTCGTTTGGGTGGGCGGTGCGCAGCGAGGTCAAAAGCACCTGCAGCGGCGGCAGGTAACGCTCATTCAAGGTCACAAGGATGTTGATCTCGTTCATTTTGCTCAGTCCTCCTGTGGGCGGCTTGCCGCCCTTTTTTAATAGTACTCCATTTTGGCCGCCGTTTCCACCACCCATTCAAAACTCTATGCCCGCCCTGCCCTGTTCATGCAGCCGCGCGCCGCCCCCGGCCGGCGCGCTTTTCTTTCGGTTGCGCGGCTTTGCACGGCAAATTATAATAGTTTCAAAGGCATGTGTAACGAAACGGCCCGCTCGGGCCACAAATGGGGTGAAAGGGGGCGGGCGGCATGGGCACACCGCTGGAAGAACTGTTCAGCGCCTTTCACCGGGATGTTTACACCTATCTTTTCAGCCTGTGCCGCGACGCCGCCCTGGCGGAGGACCTGACGGGCGAGACCTTTCTGGAGGCGGTGCGCTCCTTCGCCTCCTTCCGGGGCGAGGCGGACTGCAAGACCTGGCTGTTCGCCATCGCCCGCCGCCGGTGGTTCGCCTGGCTGAAACGGAAAAAACGCCGCCCGGAGACCGAGGCGCTGAGCGAATTTCTGGAGTGCGGCGAGCCGGGGCCCGCGGCCCGGGCGGACGCCGCCGAACTCTTCGCCCGGGTGCGGTCGCTGCTGGCCGCCGAGCCGCCCCGGTCCCAGAAGATCGCGTCCATGCGCCTGGAGGGATACTCCTTTTATGAGATCGGCCTTGCCTGCGGCGTGAGCGAATCCTCCGCCCGGGTCATTGATTTTCGGGTGAAAAAGCGCATCCGCGCCGCGCTGGAACAGGAGGGATACTATGAACGGTGACATCGGCTGCGAAATCTGCAAGGACCTTCTGCCCCTGGTGGAGGACGGTGTGGCCAGCGAGGCCAGCCGCACCGCCGTGGCCGCCCATCTGGAGCGCTGCCCGGACTGCCGCGCCCTGGCCGCCGGGGCCGTGCCGCCGCCCCCCGCCCCGGACGGCGACGCCCTTCTGCGGCGGGTGCGCCGCACCCTGCGGGGCTTTGCTCTGGTGGTGCTGCTGGCCGGGGCCCTGTTCGGCATGGGGCTTTCCGGCAGCATGAACATGTTCTACAACAGTCTGCTGATGCCCGCCATGGGCGCGGCGGCCTATTACGTCTGGCACTGGAAGGCGGCGGCGGTGCTGCCGCCCCTGCTGGCGGGCATGAGCCTCGTCTGCTGGGTGCTGTGCTGGGGCTGGGGCGTGGAGGCCGCGCCCCTGCCGGGTTATCTCATCTGGGCCGCCATCTACTGCGTTCTGGCGCTGGTGGGGGTGGCCATCGCGGGGCTGTTCCACTTCGCGCTGAAAAAGGAGGGCTGACGCCATGAAAAAACACATTCTCAAACTGACGGCCTTCGCCGCCGCCCTGGCTCTGCTGGCGGGGGTGCTGTGGTTCTCGAACGGCTTGCTGGGCAACCCGGTGTCCAAATTTCTGGCTGCCCGCGCCGCCCGGGAGTATCTTGCCGGCCAGTACCCCGGCGCGGATTATCAAGTGGAGTCGGTGAATTACAGCTTCAAATTCGGCGGCTACACCGCCGCCGTCGTCTCCCCCACCAGCATCGACAGCCACTTCACCCTGGGCCTTTCCATGACCGGGCGCATTTTGTGGGACGGCTACCACTCGGTGGAGAGCGGCTGGAACACCTGGGAGCGGCTGAACGGCGAATACCGCGCCCTGGTGGATACGGTGCTGGACGACCCGGACTTTGGCTACAACGTGTTCATCGGCTTTGGCGACCTTTGGATGGAACATGAGTACGGCGAGCCCTGGCCGCCCTATATCCTTTACAGCGACCTGGAGCTGGACGGCGACTACGACATTCGCCAGCTGGGCAAAGCCTGCGGGCGGCTGACCCTGTATGTGCGGCAGGAGGAGGTGAGCGTGGAAGAGGCGGCCCAAATTCTTTTGGATACCCGCCGGGCGCTGGACGAGGCAAACATCCCCTTCTACTGCATCGACTTCGTGCTGGAGCACCCCCTCACCGAGGACGGCCGCCTGCCCGAGGGCGACGTGCAGCTGCGGTACTTTGCCTGTGAAGACATCCGGGAGGAGGGCCTTGTGGAGCGGGTGGAGGCGGCGGACGCCGAGGCGAAAGCCTACTACGCCGCCAAGGACGCGGAAAACGCCAAGCGCAACGAGGAGAATTTACAATAAGTTTACCATCCCCCCGCCGCCCCCTTCTTGATTTGGGGGCGGTTTTCGGGTATGCTGTATGATAAGCATTATTTTTTTGAAGAAAGGCGGGAATCATTTGGCTTCTCCGTTTCAGTTCAATTCCGACAACCCCTTCGGCAGCATCTTCGGCTTTTCGATGGGCGGCATGGGCGGCCCCGGCGGCTCCCCCGGCGGCCAGCCCCGCCGCGCCCCCCGCAAGCCCCGGCGCGTTTTGGTGAAAAGCCCGGTGGCGCGGGTGCTGGTGAACCTGCTGGTGACGCTGGCCTTCGGCCTTGTTTATTTTTATCTGGAGCTGCCGGCGTTGAACCTCCAGGCGAGGGAGTTCTATGTTTTCGTCTTTTTGCTCTGCGCGGTGTACTGCGGCATGGCCATCTTCACCTCCGGCTTTGAGAGCGGCAACCCCAAGGGCTACTTCACCTTTGTGAAAAAGCAGTGCACCCTGCCCTTCTTTGTGGTGGTGGGTCTGGTGGCGGTGGCGCTGGTGGGCTCGCTGCTCTCCTGGGAGGTGCTCCGCGCCGGCAGCTATTCCAAGCTGCTCACGGTCAAGACCGGCGACTTTGCCAGCGAGGTGGACGAGATCCGCTACGACCAGATCCCCATGCTGGACGCCGACAGCGCCCAGCGCCTGGGCAGCCGCAAGCTGGGCGAACTGGCAGACATGGTGAGCCAGTTTGAAATTCTGCCCACCTACACCCAGATCAACTACCAGGGCCGCCCGGTGCGGGTGACCAGCCTTGCCTACGGCGACCTCATCAAATGGTTCACCAACCGCGCCGAGGGCCTGCCCGCCTACCTCATCATCGACATGGTGACCCAGGAGGCGGAGGTGGTGCGCCTGGACGAAGGCATGAAATACACCACCGCCGAGCACTTCGGGCGCAACCTCTACCGCCACCTGCGGTTCCACTTCCCCACCATGATGTTCGCCCAGCCGGTGTTTGAGATCGACGACGAAGGCACCCCTTACTGGGTGTGCAGCCGGGTGGTCAAGACCATCGGCCTGTTCGGCGGCACCGACATCCAGGGCGCGGTGCTGGTGAACGCCATCACCGGTGAAAGCACCTATTACGCCTATGAGGACGTGCCCAGCTGGGTGGACCGGGTGTATGCCTCCGACCTCATCATGCAGCAGTACGATTACTACGGCCTGTATCAGAACGGCTTTTTGAACTCCATCTTCGGCCAGCGGGACGTGACCCAGACCACCGAGGGCTATAACTACATCGCCATCAACGACGACGTGTATATGTACACCGGCGTGACCTCGGTCACCAGCGACCAGTCCAACATCGGCTTCCTTTTGAGCAACCAGCGCACCAAGGAGACCTTCTTCTACCCGGTGGCGGGCGCCACCGAGGCCTCGGCCCAGGCCTCCGCCCAAAGCCAGGTGCAGCAGATGCGCTATGTGGCCACCTTCCCCCTGCTTTTGAACATCGCCGACCAGCCCACCTATTTCATGTCTTTGAAGGGCGACGACGGGCTGGTGAAGATGTACGCCATGGTGAACGTGCAGCAGTATCAGATCGTGGAGACCGGGCAGACGGTGGCGGACTGCGAGGCCAACTACCGCCGCGCGCTGGCGGAGAACGGCCTCATCGCGGGCGGCGAGGCCGAGGTGCCCGATGCAGAGCACAGCGAGGTCTCCGGCGTTCTTGCCGAGATCCGCACCGCCGTGATGGACGGCAACAGCTACTACTTCCTGCGCCTTGAAGGCGGGGACGTGTTCTACGCCGTCAGCGCCGCCGACAGCCCCGTCGCCGTCATCCTGAACGTGGGCGATGAAGTCACCATCACCTACGCCCCCGGCGAGGAGGGCAGCATCCTCTCCGGCACGTCGGTGGAACGCGCCGCCGTGAGCACCAGCCCGGCGCTGCCCGCCGGCGAGGGCGAGACCGGCGGCGATGCCTCCGGGCAGGAAGATGCCCCCAGGCAGGAAGAGGCCGCCCAGCCGCAAGCGGCCCCCGCCGCCTGAGAGCAAGGGCGCAGGGCCGCGCAAACACAGCAAAAAGGCCGCTTCGGGAAATTCCCGAAGCGGCCTTTTCTCTTGCCAAAAAAACTTATTGCGCCTTCCAGGCGGCCAGGGCGGCCTCGATGACCCGGTCCATGTCGTAATACTTGTACTCGCCCAGCCGGCCGCCGAAGATCACCTTCTCCTCGCCCTCGGCCAGCGCCTTGTACTGCTGGTACAGCGCGCCGTTGGCCTCGTCGTTCACGGGGTAATAGGGTTCGTCCCCCACCTTCCATTCGGCGCTGTACTCCCGGCTGATGACCGTCTTGGGCTGGGCGCCGAACTCGAAGTGCTTGTGCTCGATGATGCGGGTGTAGGGGGTCTCCGCGTCGGTATAGTTCACCACCGCGTTGCCCTGGTAGTTCTCCATGTCCAGCGTCTCGGTCTCAAAGCGCACGCTGCGGTAGGCCAGCGCCCCCAGCCTGTAGCCAAAGTAGGCGTCGATGGGGCCGGTGTAGACCACCTTGCCGGCCAAAGCGTCCCAGGCGGCCTTGTCCGCCAGATAGTCCACGCCCAGGCGCACCTGGGCGCCCGCCAGCATCTTCTCCACCATGGCGGTGTAGCCGCCCACGGGGATGCCCTGGTACAGGGCGTTGAAGTAGTTGTTGTCGTAGACAAAACGCACCGGCAGCCGCTTGATGATGAAGGCGGGCAGTTCGGTGCAGGGGCGGCCCCACTGCTTTTCGGTGTAGTGCTTGACCAGCTTCTCGTAGATGTCGGTGCCCACCAGATTGATGGCCTGCTCCTCCAGGTTTTTGGGCTCGGCCACATAGCGGGCGGCCCGCTGGCGCTCGATCTCGGCCCGGGCCTCGGCGGGGGTGATGACGCCCCACATCTTGTTGAAGGTGTTCATGTTGAAGGGCATGTTGTAAATTTCGCCCTTGTAGTTGGCCACCGGGCTGTTGGTATAGCGGTTGAAGGTGGCAAAGCGGTTCACATACTCCCACACCTCGCTGTTGCTCGTGTGGAAGATGTGCGCGCCATAGCGGTGCACCTGGATGCCCTCCACCGCCTCGGTGTAGATGTTGCCGGCGATGTGGTCCCGCTTTTCGAGCACGAGGCAGGTCTTTCCCGCCTCCATGGCTTTCTGGGCGAACACCGCGCCGTAAAGGCCCGCGCCCACGATGAGATAGTCGTAGTGCTCTTTCATCCTGCTCCTCCTTAGTTGAAGCCGACCAATTTCTGGCTGATCTTGTAGGCCGCCACAGCGATGGCGCGGCCCGCCGCGCCGGGCAGGTTCATCACGATGCCAAAGAGCCCCCAGCGCAGCTTTTTGTAGACCCAGGGGTCAGAAGAACGGATGTACTGCCACAGCTGGCGTTTTTTCTCCAGATGCTCCGCCTCGCCGCCCCGGATGAGCAGGATGGAGGAGACGGTGGTGATGATCTCCAGATAGTTGAACAGATACTTGCGCAGCCGGGGCTCCTTCACCGCCTTCAGGTCCACCTGCTCCAGCATCAGCTTGTTCACCCGCAGCTGCTGGTCGATGCGGCGGATCATCACCGTCTCGTTCACCGACTGGTCGTTGCGGCCGATGTAGTAGTGGTAGAGGTCCACATCCAGGTAGTAGAGGGTCTTGACCCAGCGCATGGGCACATAGACATAGAGGTTATCCACATAGAAGGTGTGGCGGGGCAGGTCCAGCTTGCAGTCGCGCAGCAGCTGGGTGCGGTAGATGACCGAGTGCATCAGGATGTACTGGCCCTTGCGGAAGTGGCCCGCCTCGGCCCAGGTGAAGGGCTTGCCCTCGGGCAGCACGCCCCGGTACTCCATCACCTTTTTGTGCTTTGCGCCCACCTTGTCGTAGATGTAGTTGCAGACCAGCAGGTCCACCGGCTCGCCCTGGGCAAAGCCGCGCAGGGCGTCCAGCACCCGTGGGTAGGCCTCTTCGTCCAGCCAGTCGTCGGAGTCCACCACCTTGAAGTAGAGGCCGGTGGCGTTTTTCAGGCCGGCCATCACCGCCGCGCCGTGGCCGCCGTTCTCCTGATGGATGGCCCGGACGATGCCGGGATACTTCGCTTCCAGCTCGTCAGCGATGGCGGCGGTGCCGTCCTTGGAACCGTCGTCCACCACCAGGATCTCCACCTCGTCGCCGCCGGGCAGCAGCGTCTCCACGCAGTGGCGCATGTAGTCCTGGGAGTTGTAGCAGGGGACTGCAATGGACAGAAGCTTCACGCTTTTCGTCCTCCTTCGATTTGTTGTTGCCGTGCGCGCCAAAAGGCTGCACACAGATATTATACACGATTTTTGGAAAAATGGGGCACAAAATTTGCACTTTTTCCTGCCGGGCAAAAAAAGGAACGGGCGCCCCTGCACCTATAACGATGCAGGGGCGCCCGTTTTTTCATTCCAGGCCCGAACGGCGCTCAGGCAGCCTTTGCGCTCTCGGGGAAGATCTTCTTGTTCACGAAGAAGAACACCACCATCGAGATGCCGCCGTTGAGCACGGTGGTGCCGATGTTGTAGATGAAGTCGGGCACCAGCAGGCCGGCCACCGCCACCCAGACACAGTTGATGGAGTTGACGATGCAGGTGATGACGATAAACGCCGCCACATACCAGGCGATCTGAGGGCCGATCTTGCCCTTGGAGCGGAAGACGAAGCTGCGCTGGATGGGGAAGTTGATCATCTCGCCGATGACCATGGCCACCATGTAGGCGCAGAAGTAGGCAAGGCCGCCGTGGGCCTGGTCGTAGCCCAGGATGTTCCACTCGAAGGTCTCGCCGAAGAGGGTGACCGGGATGCCCGGCCAGCCGAAGGCGGTGTCGCCCAGGCCCGCGAAGGCCGCGGGCAGAAATTGCAGCATCAGATACTTGAACACGGTGATCAGGTTGCTGACGATGACAAACAGGCCGCCCTCCCGCACCCATTTGGCGGCGGCGGGGTGTTGATCCGCAAAGTCGTTCCAAAGCTTCATTGTTGGTGTTTCCTCCTTGTACCAGGCGTTCTTCCAGGCTGTTCTGCGCCTTGCCGCGGCGAGGGGCTCAGCCCTGCGCGGACTTTTTCTCGGCCTTGGCGATGCGGGAAAGGCTTCGCCAGCCGCGCCAGACCTGCCCCAGGCCCTTGAAGAAGTGGCCGTTGACCATCACCAGGATGCCCTCGGCCATCTCCATGCTCACCATGCCGTTCATCATCTTGGCGATGCCGCGGAAGGGCATGTTGTAGATGAACAGGATGTTCAGGTCGGGTTTTCCCTGGGCGATGCTCTTTTCCTTCATATTGGTCAGGATGCGGCCCGCCAGCCGGGCGATGGGGTTTTTGGCGTAGTACATCTGGCAGATGGCGTCGTTCATCTCCAGCAGCCTGGTCTCGTCCCATTTGCCTTCGGGCACTTGGCGGCCCAGCAGGGCGGCAAAGGCCTCGTCGGGCACATCGTCCAGCTTGAGGTCATAATAGCAGGCCAGCGCTTCCTTGTCCGCGGTGGCCTGCACGGCCTCGCCCGCCACGTTCACGCTGCCGGACAGGCGGATGTCGGCGCAGCTGGAGCCCACCATCACGGTGTACTCGCCGCCCTCCACCTTCCAGGCCCCGGCCTGCGCATCGTACCAGCGGAAGGCCTTGTCGTCCAGGGGGATGGTGACCCGGCGGCTCTCCCCTTCCGCCAGGCGCACCTTGGCAAACGCCTTGAGTTCCTTGGCCGGCCGCAGGATGGCGCTGCCGGGCTTGCCGATGTAGACCTGCGCCACTTCGGCGCCCTCCACACTGCCGGTGTTGGTGAGGGTGAAGCTGACCTCGGTCTCGCTCACCGCAAGGTCGCTGTAAGCGAAGGTGGTGTAAGAAAGGCCGTAACCGAAGGCAAACCGCACGGGCTTGTTCGCCGTTTCAAACCAGCGGTAGCCCACGAAGGGGCCCTCCCGGTATTCGGCGGTGCGCTGGCGGCCGGGCCAGTAGTGGCTCACCGGCTCGTCGGCCCATTCCAGCGGCCAGGTCTGGCTCAGGCGGCCGCCCGGGCACACCTGCCCGGTGATGACCCGCAGGGCGGCCGAAGCGCCCGCCTGCCCGCACAGGCCGGTGTAGACCAGGGCCTTGCAGTGCTCCAGCCAGGGGGTCTCCACCGGGCTGCCGGCGGCCAGGACCACCACCACGTTGGGGTTGGCAGCGGCCACAGCCTTCAGCAGCTGGACCTGATTGTCCGGCAGGCGCATATGCTCCCGGTCCAGGCCCTCGGTCTCGCTGATCTCGGGCAGGCCCATGTAGAGCAGCACGGTGTCCGCCTGCCCCGCCAGGGCCACGGCCTGCTCGGTGAGGGCCTTGTCCGCCGCGTCCGCCCGGGTAAAGCCCTGGGCGTAGCCCACGCTCTCCAGGGGCATCTTGTCCAGCACGTCCAGGGCGCACTCCAGTTTGGTGGGGTTCACCAGGCTGCTGCCCGCGCCCTGGTAGCGGGGGATGGCGGCAAAGTCGCCGATGACGGCCACCTTCGCGCCGGCGGCCAGGGGCAGGATGTTCTCCTCGTTCTTCAGCAGCACCACGGCCTCTTCCGCCACCCTGGCGGCCAGGGCGTGATGGCCTTCCTTGTCAAAGCTGCCGTCGGCCTTTTCCTTCGGGGCCACCGCCAGGATGACGTCCAGCAGTTCGTCCACCCGCTGGTCCACCACCTCCTCGCCGATGACGCCCGCCTTCACGGCGGCGGCCAGCTGGCGGTCGGAGTCGCCGGCGGTGCCGGGCATCTCCAGATGGCTGCCCGCGCGCACACCCTCCACATGGTCGTTGGAACCGCCCCAGTCGGTGACCACGGCGCCCTCAAAGCCCCACTCGTTCCGCAGGATGTCGCTGAGCAGGGCCTTGTCCTCGTTGGCGTAGGTCCCGTTGATCCGGTTGTAGGAGGACATGATGAATTTGGGCTTGCCTTCCTTGACGGCGATCTCGAAGTTGGTGAGATAGATCTCCCGGAAGGTACGCCCGTCCACCACGCTGTCGCTTACCATGCGCAGGGTCTCCTGGCTGTTGGCGGCAAAGTGCTTGGGGCAGGCGGCGATGCCCCGGCTCTGGATGCCCCGGATGTAGCCTGCGGCCAGCTTTCCCGCCAGGATGGGGTCCTCGGAGAAGTACTCAAAGTTGCGCCCGCACAAAGGGCTGCGCTGGATGTTGAGGCCGGGGCCCAGCACCACGCTCACCCCCTGCGCCACCGCCTCCTCGCCCAGGGCCGCGCCCAGTTCCTCGCCCAGGGCGGGGTCCCAGGTGCAGGCCACGGTGACGGCGGTGGGCCAGCAGGTGGCGGGCAGGCTGGCGTTCAGGCCCAGATGGTCGCCCTCGCCCATCTGCCTGCGCATGCCGGTGGGGCCGTCGGACAGGTAGATGGCGGGCACGCCCAGCCGCTGGACGGGGCGGGTGCTCCAGATATCCCGGCCGGACAGAAGGCCGCACTTCTCCTCCAGAGTCATCTGCTCGATGAGTTCCTTGTGTTTCATTGTTCGCTCCTTGCTCTGCCGGGCTTTACGGCCAGGGGGCGGAGCCCGAAGGCCCCGCCCCGGAAAGACCGTAAAAGCGAAAGGTTGTTATTCGGCGGCGCCCTCGCCCTCAGACACGGTCACAACGGGCTGCTCGGAAACGCGGCGCTTGTAGTTCTTGACCGCCTTGATCTCCAGGGCCGCCAGCACCAGCACCAGCACGGCGTCGATGCCGTAGCCGATCAGCTGCCAGGTGGGCAGGCCGGGGTTCAGGTTCTCCTCCGCGTAGGCGCGGCTGTTGACCACGGTGTAGAGGATGTTCTTGCAGGCCTGACGGGCGGCCAGCACGCCGGTGGCGCTGGTGGTGTCGGTCAGGTAGTTGGTCTCGGTGGGGTAGTTCACCAGGCAGAAGTCGGTGCCATTGCGGATGGCCTGGTCAGCGTCCATGTAGCCGTAGACGCCGAAGTAGTCGGTGAGGACCATGCCCACGAAGCCCCACTCGTCCCGCAGGACGGTGTTGCACAGGGCGTTGGAAGCGCCGGCCCACTCGGTGCCGATATAGTTGAAGGAGGACATCACCGCGTCGGCGCCGCCTTCCTTCACGGCCAGCTCAAAGGGCTTGAGGTAGATCTCGCGGATGGACTGCTCGCTCGCCCAGGTGCAGAGCATGGTGTTGCGGTTGGTCTCCTGGTCGTTCAGGGCGTAGTGCTTGATGTAGGAGTACACGCCGTGGCTCTCGGCGCCCTGCACGGCCTGGGCGGCCAGCTTGCCGCTGAGCACGCCGTCCTCAGAGTAGTACTCGAAGTTACGGCCGCTGAACGCGGAGCGGTGGATGTTCATGGCAGGAGCGTACCAGCCGGACACATCCAGGTCGTCGGCCATGCGGCCGATGGAAGCGCCGAACTTGTAAACGGTGTCGGTGTTCCAGGTGGAAGCCATCATCACGGTGCCGGCAAAGCCGATGGAGCCCTGCTGGGTGAAGTTGTTGTTGATGGAAGCAGGGCCGTCGCAGTCGTAGGTCTGCACCTTGCCGATGCTGTTGATGGGAGCAGTCTGGTAGCCGCCCATGGCGATGAGCTCGCTCATCTCGGAGACGGTGAGCTGATCCAGGAAAGTATCCCACTGGGGATCGTCATAGGCAACGCCCCGCATCTGGACCAGCTGGATGCCGTTGGAGGCGCCGGTGGTGGGCATCACGTCGTCGGCGTTGTTGTAGTTGTTGGGGTCGTAGTTGGCGTTGTTCAGGAAGGTAGCCTTGTCCTCCTCGCTCATGGACATGCTGGCGGGAGCGGCAGTGGCCTCGGCGTAGTTGGCGAAGTGGTCGGCGCGGGACAGGTAGGTAACGTCGCCCTCCACGTTCTCGAACTGGTTGGTGGGAGCGGTCAGGTCGTTGGAACGGCCCTCATCGTAAACGATGGTCTCGGGCACATTGTACACGCGGCTGTCCAGCACGGTGTGAGAGTCGGAGTTGATGCTGATGACGTAGTCGCCGGCCTCCAGCACGTAAGCGGCCTCGCCGTAGGTGTCGTAGGAAGCCATGTCCTCCGCCTTGAAGCTGATGGTCAGGGTCTGGGAAGCGCCGGGCTCCAGGATGTCGGTCTTGTCAAAGGCCACCAGGTTGGCGGTGGCTTTCTCGATGCCGCCGTTGGTGTAGGGCGGATTATAGAAGACCTCCACCACGTTCTTGCCGGCCACGCTGCCGGTGTTGGTGACGGTCACATCAAAGCTGATGGTATCGCCGTCCACGGTGATGTCGCCCATGGTCTGTTCAAAGGTGGTGTAGGAAAGGCCGTAGCCGAAGGGGTACATGACGGTGGAGTCGTAGTCGATCAGGCCCTCGGCGGCGGCGGTCTCGTAGAACTTGTAGCCCACGTAGATGCCCTCAACGTAGTTCACGAAGCTGGGCAGGGCGGTGGTTTCCTCACCGGTGGAGAAGTTGGTGGAGATTACGGCGTGCTCGTCCATGTTGTCGTACATGAACTGGCCGAAGTTGTTGACGATGGGGGTGTTGAACAGGTCGTAGAGGAAGGTGTCCACGGTCTTGCCGGAGGGGTTCACCGCACCGGCCAGCACCAGGCCCACGGCGTCAAAGCCGTTCTGGCCGGGGCAGGGAGCGTAGACAGCGGCGTCCACGCCGTACTCTTCCAAAAAGCCCAGTTCCATGGCGTTGTTGGTGTTGATGAGCACGATGACCTTGTCGAAGTTGTCGCACACCATCTGCAGCATCTCTTCCTCGCGGTTGCTCAGCTGCAGGTAATGGTCGCCCTCGTCCCAGTCGTTGCCCTCGTTCAGGGTGTCGTCATACACGCCGTTGAAGTAGGAGTTGCCGGTGGTGGCGTCCCGTTCCAGCCAGCTGCCGTCCACGACGGCGGCCATGTCGGTGGGCATGTCGGCGTTCTCGCCGCCGGGCCGGGAGATGACCACCAGCGCGGTGTCGGAAAACTCCTTGGCGGAGGCCATCAGTTCATCGGTGTAGGCGCTGACGTTGGGCTCGGGCAGGGTCCAGTCCTGGGCCCACATGCCCACGCTGGGGCGCTCGGCCTGATACGCCTCGTAGAAGTCCACCAGGTCCTGGTTGACGTTCAGGCCGGCGTTGGTCAGGCCGGTGATGAGGTCGGTCACGGCGTACTGGTCGTTCAGCGCGCCGGAACCCACGCCGCCGTAAACGGGGGCGGTGGAAGCCCAGCCGAAGACGTTCACGTTGGCGCCGCCGGCCAGGGGCAGGGCGCCGTTGTTCTCCAGCAGGGTCACGCCTTCGCTCACCAGCTCGGTGTTGACCTCGTAGGCCTCGGCCATGCTCTCCTCGGTGATGGAGCCGCCGCCCATGGCCAGGTTGATCATGGTGAACATGGGCCCGAAGCAGATGGCGTTCACCACGATGATGACCGCCAGGCCCAGCGCCACCAGGGCGCTGCTGCGGACGAGTTTCTTCTTCGCGGCGGGCAGTGCCTTGCAGGCAATGATCACCGCCAGCGCGACGACGAGAGCAACGCCCAGCACGATCAAGTGGGTCTTGACGCTGGCCAAAACGTTGATCACGTCTTGAATGTTGATGGCTAACATGTTGCGATTCCTCCTTGTGTATCTTCCGCCGGGCGCCTTTTTGCCCGCGCGTTGTCACGGTTTATACTTTAACACAGATTTTATCATTGAAGCCGCCAAAGGTACAAACTGCCATTTTTACGGCACAAACGGGAAAACGCTTTGTGCAAATTTGCAACGAAAAGCCCGGCTTGTTTGTGTAACACGCACAAGCCGGGCTTTTTTCTTTCTTTTTTATTCTTCCTGCGCCGCTTCCGCCAGCGGCAGCAGGATCTTGAGTTCGAACCAGTTCTTCCGGGTGTTCACCGTCACGGTGCCGCCGTATTTCTGGGCGGTGCGCCGGATGCTCTTGAGGCCGTAGCCGTGGTAGTCGGTGTTGCCCTTGGTGGTGCGGGGCAGGCCGTTTTCGAAGGTCAGCTCCCCCTCAAAGCAGTTCTCGAAGCGCAGCAGCGCGAAGTTCTTCTGGCGGGACACCGCCACGTGGATGAGGCGCTTTTCCCTGTCTTCTATCTTCTTCACGCTCTCGATGGCGTTGTCCAGCGCGTTGCCCACCAGGGTGCACAGATCCATGGGACTCACCCCCGCCAGCACCGTGCCGTCGGCCACCGTGGTGAGGTGGATGCCGTGCTTCTGGCAGTAAAGGCTCTTGCCGGTGAGCAGCACGTCCAGCACCTGGTTGCCGGTCTTGTTCTGGGCCTCGTAGGCGTTGATGTCGCTCTCCATCTCGTCCAGCCAGGCGCTGCGGCGCTCGGCGTCCGGCTCGGCCCGCAACGCGGCGATCTGGTGCTTGAGGTCGTGGTATTTGCGGTTGATGAGGTCGATGCTCTCCCGCGACTGCTGGTACTGGGCGTACTGGCTGCGCAGGATGCTGTCGATGGTCTCCAGCTCATGGCGCATCTGCAGCTCCGCCCGCTGCAGGTGGTAGGCATAGAGGATGGCGATGCCTCCCAGGTCCACCAGCGTGCGGATGTTGAAGATGTCGCTCACGTACTGGCTGCTGAAGGGGGTGTCCGCCTGGGTGTAGCTCAGGTTGCTGATGAGGAAGGCAGACGCGCCGATGATGGCGGCGTTGGCCAGCTCCCGCGGGGTGATGGCGATGGGGTGCTCCGCCGTGTGGCTGCGGGCTTCCAGCAGGAACATCAGGCCGAACACCACGGCGTAGACCACCGCCAGGCAGGCCAGCCGGGCAAGGAAGCTGTCCTGCCCCGCCAGATTGGCAAAGTGATAGTACAGCTGCCACTCCAGCGAAGCGCCGAACTCCGCCAGGATGAAGGCCCGCACGGTGTAGTAGCCGGCGTTCAGCGCGCCCCGGCCGCACGCCAGGAGCAAAAACAGGAACATCAGCCCGATGGCCGCCAGCATGCAGGGGATCCACAGGGGCAGAGGCACATCGTCGGTGGCCACCAGAAAGGCGCTCTGCACCGCCAGCATGGCCGCCGCAAGGCCCCAGAAGCGCAGGCTGCCCCGCTTGGCGGGCAGCAGCGAGAGGATGTAGACAAGGCAGGCCAGCCACTCCGCCAGCGCCGTGTACAGGCGGGGGATGTCCGCCAGTCCGCCCGGGTTCATTTGACCACCTCGCCCACATAGTCGGTCAGCGCCGCCAGGAACTCATTCTTGCGCCCCCGGCTGATGGGCAGGGCATGCCCGCCCACGATGGCGCAGCCGTCCCGCACGCCGTCCACATGTTCCAGGTTCACAAGGCAGCCCTTGTTGCAGCGGAAAAAGCCGTAGCTTTCCAGCTTTTCCTCCACCTCCCGGATGGTGCCGGTGGTGGTGTGCTCCTCCCCGTCGGTGACGAACACCAGGCTGTGGCCCTGGCTTTCCACATAGAGGATGCGGGAGATGTCCAGCTTGCGGGCCCCGCCCCGGATGGCGATGGTCATGTAGCGCCTTGCCCGCCGCTTCATCCGGCCGATGGCCCGCTCCAGCCGCTGGCTGAAGGCAAAGTAGCTCACGGGTTTCAGCACATAGTCCAGCGCGTCCACCGCGTAGCCCCGAATGGCATACTGGGCCATGTTGGTGATGAAGATGATCACCACCTCCGGGTCCACCTTGCGTATCTCCTCGGCGGCGGTCATGCCGTCCATGAACTTCATCTGCACATCCATCAGGATGATGTCGTACTGGGCGCGGTAGTTCTCCAAAATCTCGTCGCCGTCGCAAAAGCGCGCCGTCTCAAACGCCTCGCCGCTCTCGGCAGCAAAGCGCGCCAGATACTCCTCCATCTGCTTCGCGCAGGAGTCCTCGTCCTCCACAATGGCGATGCTGATCATGGGCTTCTCTCCTTTCCTGAAATGCTTTTGGGCCGGCGGACCGGCCAAACATCTTTTGGAACAAGTGAACAGGGCAGCGCGCCAGGCGATGGTCAAACTGCCGGAAAAGGCGGCAAATGGCGCGGCAGCAAAGCCAAGGCTGCCCGCCCCGGCCAAGCAGCCGCGCCGCGAAGGACGATTCTTCTTGGGCCTCTGTCAGGGGATGAACACGCTGTGGATGGCGCTCACCGCCCGGTCGGCCTCGCTTTCGTCAATGATGACGCTGATCTTGATCTCGCTGGTGCTGATCATGTGGATGTTGACGTTTGCCTCGAACAGGGCCTCGAACATGCGGCTGGCAACGCCGGGGTTGGACTGCATGCCCGCGCCCACCACGCTGACCTTGGCGTAGTTCTTTTCCACCCTGATCTCCTTGCCGCCGAAGCGGGGCTGGTTCTCCTTCAGCACCTCCACCGCGTTCTCGGCCTCGCCCAGGGGCACGGTGAAGATCAGGTCCTTGTTGTCGCCGCGGCCGGTGGACTGCAAAATGATGTCCACGTTGATGTTGCGGCTGGCCAGGGCCCCGAACACTTTAAAGGACATGCCCGGCACGTCCGGCACCTCCATGATGGAGATCACCGCCACGTCGGTGTCCTTGGCAACGCCCTTGATGAGCATTCCTTCCATATCTTCTGCTACCTCCTTCACGATGGTGCCCGGCGCCGGGTTCAGGCTGGAGAGCACCTCCAGCTCCACGCCGTATTTTTTTGCAAGTTCGACGCTGCGGTTGTTCAGCACCTGGGCGCCCAGGCTGGCCAGCTCCAGCATCTCGTCAAAGGTGATCTGCTCCAGCTTGCGCGCGCCGGGCACCTTGCGCGGGTCGGCGGTGTAAACGCCTTCCACGTCGGTGTAGATCTGGCAGCGGTCGGCGTGCAGCGCGGCGGCCAGCGCCACGGCGCTGGTGTCGGAGCCGCCCCGGCCCAGGGTGGTGATGTCCTCCAGGCGGTTCATGCCCTGGAAGCCCGCCACCACCACCACGCGGTTGCGGGCCAGCTCGCTCTCCACCCGCTCGGTGTCCAGCCGGCGGATGCGCGCCTTGGAGTAGGCGCGGTCGGTGATGAAGCCCGCCTGCCAGCCGGTGAGGCTCACCGCCTGCACCCCCAGCACGCTCAGGGCCATGGCCAGCAGCGCGATGGAGATCTGCTCGCCGGAAGCCAGCAGCATATCCATCTCACGCCGGCTGGGCTCGCTCGAGATCTCGGCCGCCTTGGCGATCAGGTCGTCGGTGGTGTCGCCCTGGGCGGACACCACCACCACCACGTCGTTGCCAGCCTTGCGGGTGGCGGCCACGATGCGGGCCACGTTGAACACCCGGTCACGATCGGCCACGGAACTGCCGCCGAATTTTTGCACGATCAAGGCCAAATTTCCTCAACTCCCTCTATCAACAAATGCCTCCTGGCATAAGTGTATGCATCTGCACGGTCTTATTCTACCACAGCGCCGGTGTTGTCCGCAAGCATCCGCCGCAGCGAAAAGGCCAGCGTCTCCGGCGTCTGGGCCAGAAGCTCCTCCGCGCGGCCGAAAAAGTCGCTGTTGTCCCGGTGGACCACCGCCATGATGGTGGGGCCGGCGCCGGAGATGTACACCGCGTAGGCGCCCAGGTCCCAGGCGATCTCAAACACCCGTTCACCGCCGGGGATCAGGGGCAGGCGGTACTGCTGGTGCAGCGCGTCCTTGGTGGCCACCTTCAAAAGCTCATAGTCGCCGTCGCAGAAGGCGGCGGTGGCCAGCGCCGCCCGGGAAAGGTTGTACACCGCGTCCGCCCGGTCCACCGTTTTGGGCAGGGCCGCGCGGGCTTTTTCGGTGAGCAGCTTGAAGTTGGGGATGAAGGCCGCGAAGGCCAGCTCCTGGTCGATGGGCTTGCGCACGCTGTACACCTGGCCCTCATCGTAGACGCTGGTCACAAAGCCGCCCAGCATGGCCGGGGCCACGTTGTCCGGATGCCCCTCGATGCTGGTGGCCAGGGTGAGCATCTGCCGCCGGGTGAGGGGCGAGCCCAGCAGGGCGTTGGCCCCCAGGATGCCCGCCACGATGCAGGCGGAGCTGGAGCCCAGGCCCCGGGCCATGGGGATGGGGTTCTCCTGCCGGATGCGGATGCCCTTGAGGGGCTGGCCCAGCTGATCGAACACCGCCTTGGCCGAGCGGTAGACAAGGTTGCCCGGGCCGGTGGGGATGAGGGTCCCGTCGCTGGCCAGGATGTCGATGCGGCCGCACTCTTCCATGGTGACGGTGTTGTGCATGGAGACCGCAAGGCCCAGCGCGTCAAAGCCTGCGCCCACGTTGGCGCTGGTGGCGGGCACGGTGACTTTTACCATAAACGCTTCCCTCCCTCAATCGGTGAGCTGGCGCAGCACCAGCTCCACTCTGCCGCCCAGGGCCGCAGCCTTGCGCCCGGCTTCCTCCAGCCCGCGGGGGGCGATGTAGGTCACGAGATAGGCCGCCTCGCTGCCGTCGTCGCTCACCAGCTCGCCCTCGCCGTAAAGCGCGGGCAGCACGGTGGCGGGCAGCCCCTTCACCCGCACATAGCAGGTGGCGGGGGTGGGGTCCTCCAGCAGGCCGTCGAAGGGCTCGCTGGGCTGCCAGAACAGGCTGTCGTGCACCTTTGCGCCGTGCTTGAGGGCGTCGATCACGTCCGCAACCACCGCGCTGGCGGTGGGCAGGCGGCCCGCGCCCTTGCCGTAGAACACCACGTCCCCCAGCATGTCGCCCCTCACCAGCACCGCGTTGAACACGTCGTCCACGCCGGCCAGCTGGTTGGATCTGGGCACCAGCATGGGCTCCACCGCGGCGGTCACCCGGCCGGTCTCGTCCCGCCTGGCCCAGGCGATGAGCTTGATGACGCAGTCCAGCCGGGCGGCGGCGGCGATGTCCGCCACCGTGATGCCCCGGATGCCCCGGGTGGGAATGTTCCTGGGATAGAAATGTCGCCCGAAGGCGATGCTGGCCAGAATGGCTATTTTGCGGCAGGCGTCGGGGCCGTCCACATCGTCGCCGGGGTCCTTGGTCTCGGCGTAGCCCAGCTGCTGGGCGATCTTCAGCGCGTCCTCAAAGCCCATCTCCTCCCGGGCCATCTTGGTGAGCATGAAGTTGGTGGTGCCGTTCACGATGCCCTGCACCTGGCTGATGACGTTGGCCGCCAGGCACTGGTGCATGGGGGTGATGATGGGGGTGCCGCCGCCCACGCTGGCCTCGAACAGAAAGGCCACCTTGTGCTCTCTGGCCAGAGCCAGCAGCTCGGCGCCGTAGGTGGCCACCATCTCCTTGTTGCTGGTCACCACGCTGCGCCCGCTCTCCAGCGCTTTTCGCACATAGGGGTAGGCGAATTTGGTGCCGCCGATGGTCTCCACCACCACCTTTATCTCCGGGTCGGCCAGGATGGTGTCGATGTTGTCCACAAACAGGGCCGCGTCGGGGTGATTGCTGAAGTCCCGGATGTCCAGGATGTATTTGACCTCCACGGGCTGGCCCGCGCGGCGGCTGACACTGGCCGCATTGCGGCGCAGCACCTCCAGCACGCCGCCGCCCACGGTGCCGAAGCCCAGGATCGCGATCTTTGCCATAGGTCCCTTCGTTCCTTTCCTCTTCAATGCTGATTTTGCGCGCCCGCGTCACACGCCCTGACGGATCTCCACCACGGTGCGCTGGCGGCGCAGCTTCTGGAGCATCTCCTCCACGCTCATCTGCATGGTGTCGGTGCGCACGCTCACCGCCACCTGGGCCGCGCCGCTCTCCGGCGTGGACTGGTTGATGGTGACCACGCTGCCCCCCGCCGCGCTGATGCCCGCCAGCAGCGCCTGCAGCGCGCCGGTCTCGTCCAGCAGGGTGGCCAGCACGGTGATGACCTTGCGGCTGTTGCGGGCGTCGAACACGCAGTCCTTATATTTATAGAAGGCGCTGCGGGACAGGCCCGCCTGCCGCACCGCCGACGAGATGTTGCGCACCGCGCCGCTGGCCAGCAGTTCCTTGGCCTTGAGCACCTTGATGAAAACGTCCGGCAGCACGCTTGCGTCCACCAGCAAAAAACGACGTTCCATTCTCTTCCTCCTGATCCCCCGCAAAGGGCGCGTCCGTACTCGATGAAAGCACATTTGTGTTCAAAGACGCTACAATGTTTATACTATACCACTTTGCCATGCCAAAGCGCAAGGGCAGGCGCGGCCGGCGGGCGATTTTCGGCAAATGGAGCAGTTTGGGGCCCTTTGGCACATTTCGTTTGCACACAATACACAAAAGGCCCCTTCTGTGCGCTGGGCGCGCACAGAAGGGGCCTTTGCCGGTCCGTATCAGGGATGCAGGGTGCAGTAGCCGGGCATGTTGTCGGCGGTGTAGTAGCCCACTGCCGTGTTGGGGCAGTTCACGGCCAGTTCGCCGCTCTCCGCGCAAAAGCGCGCCGTCTGCACGTCGTCGCTCACCGGGAAGCTCTTGGTCTCCAGGTCGGCCTGGACAGTGTCCATATAGTTCTTCCAGGCATAGCGGATGGGGTTGGCGTTCTGGCCCCTCTTCACGTCGGTGAAGTCGTAGGGCTGGTCGTAGCCCCACCACACGCCGGTGACATAATAGGGGGTCAGGCCCACGAAGGTGAAGTCGTGGTTGTCGGTGGTGGTGCCGGTCTTGGCGGCGGCCTCCATCTCGCCCTCGGGGTGGATGGCGGTGCCGGCGGTGCCGCCGGGGGCCAGGACGCCCTGCAGCAGCCGGTTCATGATCATGGCGGTGCTGGGCTTGATGGCCTGGGTGTGCACCACGTTGACGGTGTTGTCCAGAATGACCTCGCCGGTCACCGCATCCTCCACGATGGTGTAGAGGTGAGGGGTCACATATTCGCCGCCGTTGCCGAACATCTGGTAGGCGGCGGTGAGCTCCATCAGGCTGATGCCTTTGGAAAGGCTGCCCAGCACCATGGGGGCGTAGTCCGCGTCCGCCTCGGTGAGGTGGGTCATGCCCAGGGTGTCGTGGGCGAAGCTGTACATATAGTCCTTGCCCACCCGCTGGCCCACCTGCACCGCGATGGTGTTCTTGGACTTGGCGATGGCGGTGTTCACGGTGATCAGGCCCGGTTCGTAGGTCCTTTCATAGTTGGAGGGCCAGTCCTGCCAGATGTCGGGGTTGGCCAGCACCTCGGGGGCGTCGTTCTCAAACATTTTGGAGCCGTACTGGGGGTAGGAAGAACGCAGGTTTTCCTTGACGATCTTGCCCACGCCCATATCGGGCAGGGCGGTGGAGTAGTTGATGAGGCCGGAGTCGATGCCCAGGGAATAGGCCGCCAGCGGCTTCATGGTGGAACCCACCGACCGCTGGGTGCCGCCGTACTCGGGGGCCACCGCCCGGTTGAGGCCCAGGTCGGTGGTCTTTTCGCCCAGGCCCCCCACCAGCGCCAGCACCTGGCCGGAATAATCCATGGTGAGCATGGCCGCCTGGGTGCGGGCGTTGTAGTAATACACCGGCTCGCCGTCGTCGTTGGTGCCGGTCTTGTAGGTGCCGTCGTCGTTCACCACGATGTTTTCCAGCTCGGAGGGCTCGGGCACCTGGCTTTGCAATATCTCCTCCTCATGCCACAGCGCCGGGATGGCGTCGTCGGCGTTGAGCATGATCTTCTCCATTTCCTCCTGGAGGAAGGGGTCCATGGTGGTGTAGATGCGCAGGCCGCCGTTGTAGATGAGGTTGTGGGCTTCGGCGGCGGTGTAGCCAAGCTCGTCCTGCAGCTGCTGCTGCAGTATCTTGTACACCGCGTCGGCAAAGTAGGAGTTGTTGGAGGAGGTGGTGATGACCTCGGCCTCCTTCTCCTCCGCCAGCACCAGGGGGCTTGCCACCGCGTCCTCGTATTCCGAGTCGGTCAGCTTGCCCTGCTCGTGCATCAGCTGCAGGATCCAGTTGCGGCGCTGCAGGTGCTGCTCGGGGTTGGTGTAGGGGTTGTAGCCGGTGGGGTTCTTGGTGATGGCCGCGATGCTGGCGCACTGCGCCGGGGACAGCTCGGCCAGGTTTTCAAGGCCGAAATAGTTGGACGCGCCCGCCTTGACGCCGGCGATGGAGCCGGACAGGCTCACCGTGTTGAGATACGCCTCCAGGATGGTGTCCTTGTCGTAGCGCTTGTCCAGGCCCAGGGCGCGGAAGATCTCGCGCAGCTTGCGGTCCACCGAGACGTCGTCGTCGCCCAAAATGTTCTTGATGAGCTGCTGGTCCAGGGTGGAAGCGCCCTGCATGCTGTCGTAGATGGGGAAGCCCAGCTTGGTGGCGATGTAGTTGACGCCGGCGGCGAAGGTGCGCTTGAAGTTCACGCCGCTGTGCTCGTAGAAGTCCTTGTCCTCCACGCAGATGAAGGCCCACTTGAGATAGGGGTTGGACTCGATCTCCTGCAGGTCCACCCATTCGCGGTCGTTGCTGTCGTGCCATTCCTCGGTGACCACCCACTCGCCGGTGTCGTGGTCCCGCGCCAGCAGCTGGCTGGTCTGGGCAAGCTCCAGGTTGGTCAGGTCCAGCAGCTCGGCGTCGTTGGCGGTGATCTCCACGGCGTAGAGGCTCAGCAGAACGGCCAGCACGCTGCCCACCATCACCCCCAGGCAGATGCAGGCGGCCACGAATTTCATGAAGCCCTTGAAGATGCGCATGCCTTTGGACTGCTTCTTACCGCCGCCCTCCCCCGGCTCCTGCCCCGCCGGGCGGGAAGAGCGCCGGGGCGAAGAGGAGATGCGGGAAGGCCCGTTCTTGGCGTTGGCGCGGGAAGCGCCGCGGGGCGCGCTGCTGCGCGCGCCGGAAGCCGCGCCGCCGCGGGCGGCGCCGGAATGGGACTCGCCGGAATGGGACGGGGCGTGGGCGCCGCCGGCGTGGGGCGCGCTGCCGGTGTGGGGCGTGCCGGCGCGGTTGAGTTTCCGGCCCTGGCCGGAGCCGGCGGAGCCGGCGCTGCGGGCGCCGGAGGTGCCGGAACCGTCGGGCCGCCGGATGCTGCGATGCTCGTTGGAGTCTATGAGGACCGCCTCCTTTGCGGAAAAATCGGTGTGTACTCGGCGGCCAGGCCCGTGCTTTCGCGCAAACGAAAACAGACGGCCGCGGACCGCCATGCTGATATTATACCACACCCCACCCCGCCAAGTACAGTGGAATCCCCTTGAAATTTGTATGCGCCCCCCGCGCCGGGTCCATACTGGGCGTGAAAGGGGGTCTTGCCAATGACCAAAGTCTGGGTGTCGCTGCTGGCGGTGGCGTGCGCGGCGAGCCTGGGCCTGAGCCTTTTCTGGATGGCCCGGCCCGCCCGCACCGGTCCGGAGAGCGCTTTTGCCGCGCCCTACATTCTGAAAGACCACGGCGGCAGGCTGGCGGTGTTCGCTTCGGAGGGCGGCGAGCCGCTGCAGGTCTACGACGTCTACATCCATCTGCTGCCCGAGGGCGACGTGGCCGCCCTGCAAAAGGGCATCCCGGTGGAGAGCGAGGAGCGGCTGGACCGGCTGCTGGAGGACTTCGGCGCCTGACGGCGGGGCTGCGGCCCCGCCGCCCTTTTCGGGGGAGGCGCGCCCCTTTCCGGTTGCTTTTGCACGGGGGCTATGGTACAATGATTTTGTAAAAATTTGTAAACCGGAGGCGTCACCGTGGACCTTTTACGCAGCGATTTTGACCCCGCCCTCATCTTGCAGCAGAAGCGCCGCATCAAGCGCGAACTGCTGCAAAAGCCGGGCCTCATCCCCAAAAAAGTGGCCCTGATGAGCGGCAGCACCATCGGCGAGATCAAGAACATCCTGGAGCTGTTCCTGCTGGCCAACGGCATCCGGCCGGAATTCTACGAGGGCGGCTATTCCCTGTTCTTCGAGAATCTGGTGTTCGACGACGGTTCGCTGAAAGCCTTCGCGCCGGACTTCATCTACATCCACACCAGCCAGCGGAACCTGAAGCTCTGGCCCGAGGCCGAGGACGGCGCCGCGGCCTGCGAGGAGAAGCTGAACGCCGAGTACGCCCGCTTCGAGCAGGCGGCCAGGGCGGCGCTGGGCTTCGGCTGCCCGGTGGTGCTCAACAACTTCGACCTGCCTCTCTACCGGGTGATGGGCAACCGGGAGGGCGTGGACGTTCACGGCCGGGTGCGCTTTGTGCGGCGGCTGAATGAGAAGCTGGCCGCCCTGGCCGAGGCCACCCCGAACCTTTATATCAACGACCTGGCCTATCTGCAGGCCCTTTACGGCATGGACCGCTTCAGCGACCCCACCGCCTGGTACGCCTACAAGTACGCGGTGAGCCTGGAGTGCCTGCCCTACCTGTGCCAGAGCGTGGCCAACATCATCAAGAGCCTCTTGGGCAAGAATAAAAAAGCCCTGGCGCTGGACCTGGACAACACCCTCTGGGGCGGCATCATCGGCGATGACGGGGCCGAGGGCATCGTGATGGGCAACGAGACCCCCGCCGGCATGGCCTACGCCGAGTTCCAGGGCTACCTGAAGGCCCTGGGCAGGCTGGGCATCCTGCTGAACGTGTGCAGCAAGAACGAGGAGTCCATCGCCCGCGCCGGCTTCGAGCGGGCGGACAGCGTTCTGAAAGCGGACGACTTCCTCTGCTTCAAGGCCAACTGGGACCCCAAGCACCTGAACATCGCCGCCATGGCCAAGGAGATCAACATCCTGCCCGAGAGTTTCGTCTTTGTGGACGACAACCCCGCCGAGCGGGAGATCGTGCGCCGGGAACTGCCGATGGTCACGGTGCCGGAGCTTTCCTGCCCCGAGGAATACATCGCCGCCATCGACCGGGCGGGGTACTTTGAGGTGACCACCCTCTCGGCGGACGACAAAAAGCGGGCCGAGATGTACAAGCAGAACGCCCAGCGCGCCGCTTTGGAGCAGAGCTTCGGCAACTACGACGACTATCTTAAGAGCCTTGATATGGTGTGCGAGATCGGCGCCTTCGACGCGCCCCACGCCGAGCGCATCACCCAGCTGATCAACAAGACCAACCAGTTCAACCTCACCACCCGCCGCTACACCGCCGCCGAGGTGGAGGCCCTTTTGGAGAATGATGAATACATCACCCAGTATGGCCGCCTGGTGGACAAATTCGGCGACAACGGCCTTGTCACCGCCATGATCGGCCACAGGCAGGGCGATACGCTGGAGATGGACCTGTGGATCATGAGCTGCCGCACCTTCAAGCGGCGGCTGGAGCACGCCATGTTCGACGAGCTGGTGCGCCGCGCCGGGGCCGCGGGGGTCAAGACCATCGTGGGCCACTACTACCCCACCGCCAAAAACTTGCTTGTGAAGGATTTTTATGCTACAATCGGCTTTGTAAAAACCGCCGAGGACGAGGCCGGCAACTGCACCTTCGAGTTCACCGGCTTCGAGGGCTACCAGCCCCAGTGCGGCGTGATGGAGATCAAACGGGTCTGACCCGAAAAGGAGCGTTCAAACAATGGATAAGCAGAGCATTTTTGATGCCGTGCAGGAGATTTTCCGCGACAACTTCGACGACGAGGAGCTGGTCATCACCCGCGAGACCTGCGCCGACGACATCGAGGACTGGGACAGCCTGGAGCAGATCAACCTGCTCACCGCCATGGAGAAGAAATTCGGCCTCAAGTTCAAGCTGGAGGACGTGCGCGGGCTGGAGAACGTGGGCGATCTGCTGGACCTGATCGAGCGGCTCACCGCCTGATCTTATGCAGCCAAAAGGCCGGGCACCTGCCCGGCCTTTTTTGAAAAAAAGGAGTTTTGCACCCATGAACAGCTACACCCTGGCCGACATAACCCCCGGCATGACCGAGAGCTTCACCGTCACCGTGACCGAGGCCATGATGGACGCCTTCCACGCCGTCTCGGGCGATGACAGCCCCATCCACATGGATGCGGGCTATGCCGCCGGCCGGGGCTATCCCGGGCGGGTGGTCTACGGCATGCTGGGGGCCAGCTTTTTCTCCACCCTGGCGGGGGTCTACCTGCCCGGCGAGCACTGCCTGCTCCACAGCGTGGAGGCCAGGTTCGCCAAGCCCGTCTTCATCGGCGACACCCTCACCGTCACCGGCAGGGTGACCGAGGTGAACGACACCTTCGGCGAGATCACCATCAAGGCGGTCATCGAGAACCAGAACGGCCAGAAGGTCACCCGCGGGCTCATCAAGGCCGGCGTGGCAAAATAAGGAGGACATATGAGCAACGTTTATCTCATCACCGGCGCGTCCAGCGACGTGGGCTGCGCGCTTATCCGCCGCTTGTGGCAGCCGGGGGACGTGTTCATCGCCCAGGGCGCGGGTGACCTGGGGGGCCTTGCCGGGCTGTGCAAAGAGCACCCCGGCTCCATCCGCACCTACGACGTGGACCTGACGAACGAAAAGGCGCTGGAAACCTTCATCGCCGACGTGCAGGCCAGCTGCCCCGCCCCCACCCACTTCGTGCATCTGCCCGCGTTGCGGGTGGTGAACGCCAAGTTCAAAAAGTTCGACGAGGAGCGCTTTGAAAAGGACATGAGCGTGCAGCTGCGCAGCGCGGTGGCGCTGTGCAAGGCCTTTGTGCCCGCCATGGCCAAGGCCAAAAAAGGCCGGGTGCTCTTCATGCTCACCAGCTACCTGCTGGGCCTGCCCCCCAGGAACACCGCCGCCTACATCATGGTCAAGAGCGCTTTGGGCGGCCTTGCCAAGAGCCTCGCGGCAGACTACGCCCCTTATGGCGTCACGGTGAACTGCGTGGCCCCCAGCATGATGGAGACCAAGTTTTTGGCCGACACCAGCGACCTGATCGTGCAGGCCAGCGCCGAATCGAACCCCATGGGCCGCAACGCCACCCCCGCGGACGTGGTGCCCGCCATGGCCTTCCTTTTAAGCGACGAGGCCGGCTTCATCACCGGCGTCACCCTGCCCATCACCGGGGGCAGCGCCCTGTGAGCGCCCCGGCGCTGCGCCTTGCCCGCCCGGACGAGGCCGAACGGGTGGTGGATTTCGTCAACGCCAACTTCGACTGGCGGCTGCCTCTTGTCAACAGAGAGGAATATTTCAACTTTTATTACCGCAGCGGCGGGCAGCTGCAATTCGCCCTGGCCGAGGAGGAGGGCCGCCTTGTGGCCGCCGCCGGCTACATCCGGGCTTCAAGCGCCCCCGGCGCGGACGTCTGGGTGTCGGTGTGGGTGGCGGAAAAGGGCCGCAACGGAGTGGGCCTGGAGCTGATGGCCGCCCTGCCCCGGCTCACCGGCGCCGGGGTGGTGGCCTGCAACAACATCCGCCCCAAGACCATGGCCTTCTACCGCTTTCTCGGCTGGCATGCCGGCCGGGTGGGCCACTTCTACCGGCTGGCGGGCCTCTCGGAATACCGGCTGGCCCGGGTGGCGGACCCTGCCGTTCTGCCCGCCGGGGGGGACCTTTCGCTGGAGCCGGTGGAAGGCCCCGAAGCGCTGGCGGCGCTGGGCATGCCCCAAAGCCCCCACACCCCCCGCAAGGACGTGTGGTACATGCAGCGGCGCTATTTCGCCTTCCCCCACCTGACCTATCAGGTATACGCCGCGAAGGAGCAGGGCCGTCTGCTGGCCTATCTTGCCTGCCGCGTGGTGGACAGCGGCCAGGGCAAGGCATTGCGCATCGCCGATTTCGTGGGCGGCACCTCCCTGCTGCCCCGGCTGGGGGCGGCCATCGACCGCCTTTTGAAGGCCAGCGGCGCGGAATACGCCGAGTGCTACTGCGCCGGGGTGGGCCCGGCGGTGATGGCGGCGGCGGGGTTTTGCGAGCGCAGGGAGGGCGACGCAAACATCCTGCCCAACTATCTGCAGCCGCCCCTGTTTGAGAACACGGAATACTATTATTTCACCAGCGACCCCGGCCGTTTCGTGCTGTTCAAGGCCGACGGCGACCAGGACCGGCCCAATCTGCCCGCGGATTGAGCGGTTCCCAGGGGGGTTCCCCCCGTCTTTTCCCACCGGCAGCGGGCCGGCGGACACATAGAAAAAGGAGGCTGTGGTTATGAACACGATGGTACTGGGCATTGCCGGCGGCACCGGCAGCGGAAAGACCACGCTGACCAGGCGGCTGAAGGAGCGCTTTGGCGAGCAGATCAGCGTCATCAGCCACGACAACTACTACAAGCGCCAGGACGAACTGACCTACGAGCAGCGCTGCCTGACCAACTACGACCACCCCAACGCCTTTGAGACCGAACTGATGGTGGAGCACATCAAGGCCCTGAAGGCGGGCGAGACGGTGCTGTGCCCGGTGTATGACTTTTCCCAGCACAACCGCTCGGACGACTTCATCCAGATCCACCCTGCGCCGGTGATTTTGGTGGAGGGCATCCTCATCTTCGCCAGCCCGGAGCTGTGCGACCTGATGGACATCAAGGTGTTTGTGGACACCGACGCCGACGTGCGCATTCTGCGCCGCATCGTGCGGGACGTAAAAAAGCGGGGCCGCACGCTGGACAGCGTGGTCACCCAGTACCTGACCACCGTGAAGCCCATGCACGAGCAGTTCGTGGAGCCCAGCAAGCGCCGGGCCGACCTCATCATCCCCGAGGGCGGCAAGAACCCGGTGGCGGTGGAGATGCTCATCCACCGGCTGGAGAGCCATCTTGCCAGCGACGAAAAGGATTAACGCAAAGGAAAAGCCGCCGCGCCCGGTGCTGCCGGGCGCGGCGGCTTTTTACGCAAAAACGCGGAGGGTCATTCTCCCTGCCCCAGCACCTCGGCCACCAGACGGCCCAGCTGCTGCATCATCTCGATGCCCTCGGCGGGAGGCTCGTCCTGGGTGCCATAGCTGGTGAACACAGACAGGATATAGGGCCGCTGAGAGTAGACGATGCCCATGTCGTGGAAGGCGTTGTCCCAGCTGCCGTATTTCTTGGCGGCGGGCGCCGGGAACCACAGGTAGTCGTGCTGGGCGTCCAGGAAGGCCTGCTCCAGCTGCCGGGCGTTCTCGGTGCCGGTTTCGAAGTACTCATAGAGGGCCAGCATGGACAGGCCGCCGTCCCGGGCGGTGGTCCAGCCGTGGATGCCCTCCTCCTTGGTGATCTCACAGCCTTCGGGGGCGGCAAAGCCCAGCTGAGCCAAAAACTCCTGGAAGCCGGTGTCGGCGGTGGCGGGCCACATGCCCGCAAGGCCGTGGGCCGCGTCGTTGGAACTCACCGAGATCATGCTGTAGATGCGGTCCCAGCCGGTGGAGCCGTTCCACTCGGTGTCCAGGTCGATTTCCCCCGCCTCGTCCCGCTGGGCCAGCCACAGGGCGTAGGGGGCTTTCAGGGTGCTGGCGCAGTAAAAGCCGGACGATTCGCCATAGGTGTATGTATCGCCGGTGGAAAGGTCCCGCAGCCAGACCGACACGGTGCTCGGCTGGGCGTCCAGAAAAGCGTCCAGCGTGGCGGCGGCCTCGTCGGTGAGCAGCACCTCGGGCAGCGGCGTGGGCTCGGGGCTGGGCGTGGGGGCCGGGGTGGCCTGCGGCACGCTTGCCGCCTGCGACGCCGGTGCGGACGGCTCCTGCGCGTCCTCGCCGTTCACCGGCAGCGCGCTTTCGCTCCAGTACCACAGCGCCGCCAGCATGGCGAACACCGCCAGCGCCAGCAGCACCAGTGTGAACGCCGGATTGCTTTTTTTCGCAGTATGTTTTCTGCCTGCCATACCAAAGTTCAACTCTCTTTCCTGCCCGCTGCCGCTTTCCCGACGGCAGCGGGCATACCCCTATTATAGACCTGTTTCGACGCTTTTCCAGACCTCCCCGCGAATTTTTCCATTTCTTCACGAACATTTTTACAACTCCGAAACAGCGTTCCCGGCGGGCAAAAAGGGGCCGGGCCGCCCAAAACAGGCGGCCCGGCCCCACCGGCCGATGGGCCTTACCAGAGGTTCATCACCTGCTGGTACATGTCGATGTAGGAGTGAGCGGAGACGTTCCAGCTGAAGTCGCAGCACATGGCGCGGCGCACCAGCACGGGCCAGCCGTCCTTGTGCCAATAGCCTTCCTTTGCGCGCCAGCAGGCCTCGTAGAGGTCGTGGGCGTTGTACTGCTGGAAGGTGAAGCCGTTGCCCCAGCCGTCGCCGGAGTCGTGGATGGAATCCTTCAAACCGCCGGTCTCACGCACCACGGGGATGGTGCCGTAGCGGCAGGCCACCATCTGGGCAAGGCCGCAGGGCTCCGACTTGGAGGGCATCAGGAAGATGTCCGCGCCGGCGTAGATCTGCCGCGCCAGCGGGGGCACAAAGCCGATGTACACGCCCACACGGCCCGGGTGACGGCCCGCCAGGTCGTTGAAGAAGGCTTCGTAGGCGTGCTCGCCGTTGCCCAGGATGACCAGTTCGACGCCCTGGTCGATGAGGCCCTCGGCCACATCCCGCACCAGGTCCACGCCCTTGTGGCCCACCAGGCGGGTGACCATGGCCATCACCGGGCTGCCGTCCTGCGCCAGGCCGAACTGCTCCTGCAGACGGCGCTTGCACTCCGCCTTGCCCTCGGCAAAGGTGTCGGCGTTGTAGTGGGCGGGGATGTTGGGGTCGGTCTCGGGGTCATAGCTGTCCACGTCGATGCCGTTGAGGATGCCGCACAGCTTGTACTGCTTCTGGCGCAGCAGGCCGTCCAGCCCGTGGCTGAACCAGGGGTCCAGGATCTCGCCGGCGTAGGTGGGGCTCACGGTGCTCACCTTGTCGCTGGTCTCGATGGCGCCCTTCATGAAGTTGGCGCAGCCGTCGTACTCCACGATGTGGGCGTCCCGCCGGCCGATGCCGCAGGTGTCCTCCAGGATGTCCAGGCCGTATTTGCCCTGGTACTGGATGTTGTGGATGGTGAACACAGTCTTGATGTGGCTGTATTTGTCCAGATGGCGGTAATAGAGGTTCAGGTACACCGGCACCAGGGCGGTCTGCCAGTCGTTGGCGTTGATCACGTCGGGGGTGAAGTCGGTGTAGAACAGCATCTCCAGCACCGCGCGGCTGAAGAAGGCGAAGCGCTCGCCGTCATCATAAAAGCCGTAGAGGCCGGTGCGCTTGAAGTAATACTCGTTGTCCAGAAAATAGAAGGTCACGCCGTCCCGCCTGGCGCTGAACAGCCCGCAGTACTGGCTGCGCCAGCCCACAGGCACGCTGAAGTTGGTGATGTATTCCAGTTCGTCCCGGTATTTCAGATCGCCGTAGAGGGGCATGACCACCCGGCAGTCCACACCGTTTTGCACCAGCGCCTTGGGCAGGCTGCCGGCCACGTCGCCAAGACCGCCGGAGGCGGCCCAGGGGTTGGCCTCGCTCGCACAGAATAAAACGTTCATACGATTCCTCCTTGTGTTATGGGGAGGGGGCGGGGGCCCTGTGCAGGGCCCCCGCCCCTGGGGAGAGAGTCAGAGGGCTTGCGCCCTCCTTTGGCGTTATACGGTGCGGTTCTTCGCCACATACACCGGGAAGGTGTCACTGCCGGCAAGGGATTTGTCGGTGGTGATCTTCACGTTTTTGTCGGTGACCACATACTCCACATGGGCGCCGGGCTCCACGATGGTGTTCTGCATCAGCACGCAGTTCCTCACCTTGGCGCCCTTCTTCACCTTCACGCCGCGGAACAGCACGCAGTTCTCCACGTCGCCCTCGATGATGCAGCCGTCGGCCACCACGCTGTTCTTCACGTGGCTGTCCATGGCGTAGCGGGTGGGGGCGTTGTCGTGCACCTTGGTGTAGACCGGCAGCTCGGCGGGGAACAGCGCGTCCAGGTTCGCGGGGTCCAGCAGGCGCATGTTCTCCTCGAAGTAAGTACGGCAGTCGGCGATGCGGGCGGTGTAGCCGGTGTATTCGTAGCCCTGCACGTTCAGCAGCTCCAGGTTGCGGGCCAGGATGTCCTTCTCGAAGTAGACCAGGCCGCGGATGGTGGCGTCCTTCACCATGGTGATGAGGGCCTCACGCTGGATGACGTAAACGTTCATGGACAGGTTCTGCACGCCGGGGCGGTAGTCGTTGCAGAGCAGCTCGGTGACCCGGCCGTCCTGGATGCGCAGGGTGTAGTTGTCGTCCTTGAGGCCGGCGGGGATCTCCCGCTTTTCGTACATCACGGTCACGTCCGCGCCGGTGGCCACATGGGCCTCGATGAGCTTGTTCAGATCAAAGTTATAAGCGATGTTGGAATCGCTCATCACCACGTATTCCTCTTTCTGGTCCGCCAGAAAATCCACGATGCTGGCCAGGGCCTCCACGCGGCCGCGGTACATCTTCACGTTGGCCTCGGCGTAGGGGGGCACCAGATTCAGGCCGCCCCGCTTGCGGGTGAGGTCCCACTCACGGCCGGAGCCCAGATGGTCCATCAGGGAATGGTAGTTCTGCTTGACGATGATGGAGACGTTGCTGATGCCCGCGTTGGCGAAGCTGGACAGCACGAAATCGATCATGCGGTAGCGCCCGCCGAAGGGGATGGACGCCATCGCGCGCTGGGTCACCATCTCGGGGATCAGGCTGTCGTATGCATTGGGGAAAATGATGCCCAGGGCATCCGTGTTGGACTTTACCATTGCTCCTCACCATCCTTTACGTCTTTGACCACCATGGCCTTGGGACCCACCTTGGCGTTCACACCGATGGTGACGCCTTCGCCCACAACGGCGACGCCCCAGTTGTCCAGGTTGTCCATGTCCTCGGGGCGCTCGCCCACCACCGCGCCGCGCTTGACGGTCACATTTTCGGCAATGATGGAATAGCGCACCTTGGCACCCGGCTCGACCACCGCGCCGGGCATGATGATGGAGTCCTCCACCACGGCGCCCTCGCCCACCTTGACGCCGGCAAACAGCACGCTCTGCACCAGCTTGCCTTCCACCTTGCAGCCTTCGGTGATCATGGAGTTATCGATCTCGGCGGCTTCGCCCACCCACTGGCCGGGCATGCCGGAGTTGCGGGAGTAGATCTTCCACTCGTCGCTCCAGACGTCCAGCGGCATCTTGGGGTTCAAGAGGTCCATGTTGGCCTCCCACAGGCTGTCGATGGTGCCCACGTCCTTCCAGTAGCCCTCGAAGGGATAGGCCACCATCTTTTCCCTGCTGGCCAGCATGTTGGGGATGATGTTCTTGCCAAAGTCGTTGTCGGAGGCGGGGTTGGCCTCGTCTTCGATGAGGAACTTGCGCAGTTTGTCCCAGGAGAAGACATAGATGCCCATGGAGGCCAGGTTGCTCTTGGGCTCCTTGGGTTTCTCCTCGAACTTGGTGATGGTGCCCTCGGCGTCGGCAGTCATGATGCCGAAGCGGCTGGCCTCCTCCCAGGGCACTTCCATCACGGCGATGGTGCAGTCGGCGCCTTTTTCCTTGTGGAAGTCCAGCATTTTGGAGTAGTCCATCTTGTAAATGTGATCGCCGGAAAGGATGACCACATACTTGGGCTCATAGCGGTCGATAAAGTTGATGTTCTGATAGATGGCGTTGGCGGTGCCCTTGTACCAGTCCGAGCCGGTGGCCGTCTGGTAGGGGGGCAGCACATGGACGCCGCCGTACAGCCGGTCCAGGTCCCAGGGCTGGCCGTTGCCGATGTACTCGTTGAGCACCAGCGGCTGGTACTGGGTCAGGATGCCCACCGTGTCGATCCCCGAGTTGACGCAGTTGGACAGCGGAAAGTCGATGATGCGGTACTTTCCGCCGAAGGGAACTGCGGGTTTTGCCAGCCGTTGTGTGAGGGCGTACAGGCGTGAGCCCTGCCCGCCGGCCAGCAGCATAGCGATACATTCTTTCATACTACTTCTCCCCTTATCGGCGGCCAGAGGCCGCCGTTAGTGCATTTTGCGGTTCCCCGAAGCGGCCCTCAGGCCTTTTCGGCGCCCTTGGCGGGCTTGGCCGCCTTTTTTGCCGCGGGCTTTTTGGCGGCAGGCTTTTTTGCCGCGGGCTTCTTTGCCGTTTTTTTCGCCGCCTTTTTTTCCGCGGGCTTGGGCTCCTTCGGCTGCGGCACCGAGAAATAAACGGCGCTCAGCGGCGGCAAGGTGACGCTGATGCTCTGGTCAAAGCCGTGCATCGGCTTTTTGTGGCTGCGCAGAGGCTTGTTGTGCACGCCGCCGCCGCCGTAGGCCTCGTCGTCGCTGGAAAGCAGCTCCCGGTAGGTGCCGGCCGCCGGCACCCCCATCTGATAGCCCTCCCGAAAAACGGGATTGAAGTTGCAGACCACCAGCGTGGTGTGGCCCGCCGCATCGCGCCGCAAAAACGCGATGACCGACTGGGCGTTGTCGTCCGGCACCACCCACTGGAAGCCCTCCCAGCTGTAGTCCACCTGCCACAAGTCCGGCAGGTCGTGGTACAGGCTGTTCAGGTCCTTCACATACTGGCGCAGCTGGCGGTGGCGGTCGTAGTCCAGCAGCATCCAGTCCAGCGCCTTGGCCTCGTTCCACTCGATGAACTGGCCGAACTCCTGGCCCATGAACAGCAGCTTTTTGCCCGGGTGAGCCATCATGTAGCCGTAGAAGGTGCGCAGGTTGGCGAACTTGGCGTCGTAATCGCCGGGCATCTTGTTGATGAGGCTGCACTTGCCGTGCACCACCTCGTCGTGGCTGATGGGCAGGATGAAGTTCTCGCTGAAGGCGTAGAAGAAGCTGAAGGTGACCTTGTTGTGGTTGCCCGAGCGGAAGAGGGGGTCGGTGCTCATGTAGCTGAGCATGTCGTTCATCCAGCCCATGTTCCACTTGAAATTGAACCCCAGGCCCCCGTCCTCCGCCGGCTTGGAGACCATCGGCCATGCGGTGGACTCCTCGGCGATCATCAGCTTGTGGGGATGGCGGCCCAGCACGGTGCTGTTCAGCTTGCGCAGGAAGGCGATGGCCTCCAGGTTCTCCTTGCCGCCATAGCGGTTGGGCTCCCACTCGCCGTCGCGGCGGTTGTAGTCGAGGTAGAGCATGCTGGCCACCGCGTCCACCCGCAGGCCGTCCACATGGAACTGCTCCACCCAGTACAGCGCGCTGGACACAAGGAAGCTCTCCACCTCGGGCATCCCATAGTTGAACACCATGGTGCCCCATTCCTTGTGCTCGCCCCGGCGGGGGTTGGGGTCCTCGTAGCAGGGCTCGCCGTCGAACATGTACAGGCCGAAGCCGTCCTTCGGGAAGTGGGCGGGCACCCAGTCCATGATGACGCCCAGGCCCGCCTGATGGCACTTGTCCACAAAGTTCATGAAGTCCTTGGGGGTGCCGTAACGGCTGGTGGGGGCGAAGTAACCGGTGACCTGGTAGCCCCAGCTGCCGTCGTAGGGGTATTCGGTGATGGGCAGCAGTTCCACATGGGTGTAGCGCATGTCCAGTAAGTACGGGATGAGCTCGTCCGCCAGCTCGGAATAGTTATAGGGGTCGCCATTCTCCTTGAGCCGCCAGCTGCCCACGTGCAGCTCGTAGATGTTCATGGGGGCGGTGAGGGGGTCGCGCTTTTTCTGCCGCGCCTCCCATTCGCCGTCGTTCCACTCATAGCCCTCCAGCCGGTAGACCTTGCTGGCGTTGGAAGGCCTGGTCTCGGCGTGGAAGGCGTAGGGGTCCGCCTTGAACACCAGCTCGTCCTGCCGGGTGGTCAGGCAGAACTTGTAGACGTCGTACTCGCGGATGCCGGGGATGAACGCTTCCCAGACGCCCTCGTCCAGCCTGGCCATCGGGTGGGACCCCGGCACCCAGCTGTTGAAATCGCCCACCACGCTGACGGCTTTGGCGTGGGGCGCCCAGACGCGGAACACCACGCCTTCGTCCCCGCCCCGGCAGTCGAAATGAGCGCCGAAGAACCGATATGCCTCAAAATTGTTTCCCTGCTTGAACAGGTATATGGGCAGATCGGCCGGATGATTCTGTTTTTTCACGGTGTCTCCCTCCCTGTGGGCCTTACGCCTCACTTTCACATATAATCTTACTCATTTTTGGGGTAGTTTTCAAGGGTTTTCTGTCATATACTGCTAAAAAAGCAATTTTGTTTTTCCTTGTTTTATGCAGTTTTAACAGTGTTGTTGAATAATCCTTGGATATTCACCATAGTTTTGAAAAAGCGCCGGTCCTTTTGCCGCATTTTAACATTCGGCCGCGGCGATGGGCACAAAAATGCCCGGGCGCGCAGGCGCCCGGGCGAAAGGCTCATTTGGCCTGCATGAAGCAGGCGCGGTTCTGCCACAGATAGATGCCGCCGCTGAACACGGTAGCCAGCGCCACCAGCCAGCACAAAGCGCTGCTGATGAGCGACACCGCCATCACGTCGGCGGGCCCGGCCAGGGCCGCGGCAAAGAAGTAGAACAGGATGGTGAGCATCTGCAGCACGGTCTTCACCTTGCCCCACATGTTGGCGGCGATGACGGTGCTGGAGGAGGCCGCCAGCATCCGCACGCCGGACACCGCGAACTCCCGGGCCAAAATCAGCGCCACCACCCACAGGCTGCAAACGCCATCCCGCATCATATACAGAAAGGCCACGGTGGTGAGCAGCTTGTCGGCCAGAGGATCGGCAAACTTGCCGAAGTCGGTGACCATCTTCCATTTGCGGGCCAGATACCCGTCCAGGAAATCGGTGAAGCTGGCCAGGGCGAACACCGCCCCCGCCGCCAGATACCAGCCGGGCTGCCAGCCCGCCGCGCCGTATTGGGTCATGCCGGCCAGCACCATGAACACCGGCACCAGCAGGATGCGCAAAAGGGTGAGCTTATTGGGCAGATTCATCCTCGTTCTCCTCCACTGCATAGCCGAACAGGTCGTACATGTCGCTCTCGTCGATCTTCACCCGGTAGAACTGGCCGGGGTAAAGGGGCGTTTCGCTGGCGACGCAGACGTTGCCGTCGATCTCCGGCGCATCGGCGGCAGAGCGGCAGAGGTACAGGCCGCTCTCCTCGTCCACCCCGTCGCAGATGACGGTCTGCACGCTGCCCACCTTCTTTTCCAGCAGCTGGGCGCTGATGCGGGCCTGAAGGTCCATGATGACGCCGGCCCGGCGCTGTTTTTCCTCCTCGGGCAGCTGGCCCTCCATCCGGGCCGCCGGCGTGCCCTCCTCGGGGCTGAAGGCAAAGCAGCCCAGCCGTTCGAAGCGGGTCTCCTTGACAAATTCGCACAGCTGCTCGAACTCCGCCTCGGTCTCGCCGGGGTAGCCGGCGATGAGGGTGGTGCGCAGGGTGATGTCCGGCATGGCGGTGCGCAGGCGGCGGATGGCGCTTTTCACCACTTCCCCGTCGCCCCGGCGGTTCATGGCCTTGAGAATGCGGGTGTTGCAGTGCTGGATGGGCAGGTCGAGATAGCGCACCACCTTTTCATTGCGCTGCATGGCAGCAATGAATTCATCGGTGATGCGTTCGGGATAGGCATAGAGGATGCGGATCCAGCGGATGCCCTCCACGGCGTTCAGCTCGTCCAGCAGCTGGCAGATGCTGTTTTTGCCCCAGTCCTCGCCGTAGGCGGTGGGGTCCTGGGCCACCACCACCAGCTCCTTCATGCCCTCGCCGGCCAGCCAGCGGGCCTCGGCCACGCAGTCTTCCAGCGGGCGGCTGCGCAGCGGCCCCCGGATGAGGGGGATGGCGCAGTAGTGGCAGCGGTTGTTGCAGCCCTCGGCGATCTTTAAGTAAGCGTAGTGGCTGGGGGTGCTGATGACCCGCTTGCCCCCCAGGGCCAGGCCGGTCTTGGGGCCGAAGTCCTCCTCCGGGGCGGCGTCCGGGGCGGCAAGGCGCTCCAGAATGGCGGGCAGGGCGGCGTTGCAGCCGATGCCCACCACCGCGTCCACCTCGGGCATCTCCCTGCGGATCTCCTGGCGGTAGCGCTCGGCCAGGCAGCCGGTGACGATGACCCTGAGGCCGGGCCTTTTCTCCTTGAGGGCGCAGGCGTCCAGGATGTTCTCGATGGCCTCGGTCTTGGCGCTCTCGATGAAGCCGCAGGTGTTCACGATGATGGCGTCCGCCTCGGCGGGGTCGGCCGTGGTGGTGTGGCCCGCGCTGATGAGGCTGTGGCAGAATACGTCGGCGTCCACCTGGTTTTTGGGGCAGCCCAGAGAGATGATGGCGATTTTCAAATGCGTTCTCCTTTTGTTTTCCGTGCCGGCTTCACAGTTCCCCGTCGGCGGGATGCTCCTCCAGCCAGAGCTCCACCGCCCGGCGGGCGTCGCCGGAGGAAAAGCCCCGGCGGGCCAGCGCCGCCAGCACGTTCTGTTTTTTGCCCGCCGCCAGTTTTGCGGCGTACTGTTTTTCCACAAGACGCAGCGCGGCCGCGCCGTCCGGCCCAAGGCCCTCCGGCGCGTCCGCCTGACGTTCTTCATACGCTTCTTCCAGCGCCTGCCGGGCAAGGTCCCGGTCCACGCCCCGCGCGGCCATCCAGCGCAGTATCTCGCTGCGGGATTTGCTTTTGCTCAAAAGCCAGGCGGCGGCGCGGCGGGCAAAAGCCCCGTCGTTTAAAAGGCCCAGTTCGTCCATCTTGGCCACCGCCGCGGCGGCGGTGTGCTCGTCAAAATCCCGGCAGAGCTTTTGGAACAGTTCGCCGGAGGCGTGCTCCCGGGCGGCGAGATAAGCGAAGGCCTTGTCCTTTGCGCGCTGGGCGTCGCTTTTGCGCACAAGTTCCTCCAGCTGGCCGTCGTCCAGGGTCATCCCCTCCGCCAGATGCCCGGTGAAGAAGGTCTCCTCGTCCACGCTGAAGAGAAAGCCGGCTTCGCAGAACAGGGCAAAGCGCCCTTTTCTGGTGCGGCTGATGCGGGTGATGGTGGTCTCCATGGGGCGGCTTTAGTCCTCCACCATGATGTCCAGGTCCTCCTCGCTGACCTTTGCGGCAGCGGCGGCAGGGGCGGCGGGAGCCGCCACCGGGGTGATGCCGCCCTTCACCGGCTTTTTGCCGGCGGCCAGCAGCTTGTCGGCGTTGGCGCGCACCAGCGCTTCGATCTCCGCCATGACGGCGGGGTTCTCTTTCAGGAAGGTCTTGGCGTTGTCGCGCCCCTGGCCCAGGCGGGTCTCGCCGTAGTTGAACCAGGCGCCGCTTTTCTGCACCGCGCCCAGCTTGACGCCCAGGTCCAGCACCTCGCCCACCTTGCTGATGCCCTCGCCGAACATGATGTCGAACTCGGCCTCGCGGAAGGGCGGGGCCACCTTGTTCTTGACCACCTTGGCGCGGGTGCGGTTGCCGATGAACTGGCCGGAGGAATCCTTCAGGCCCTCGATGCGGCGCACGTCGATGCGCACGCTGGAATAGTATTTCAGCGCGCGGCCGCCGGTGGTGACCTCGGGGTTGCCGTAGGTAACGCCCACCTTTTCCCGCAGCTGGTTGATGAAGATGGCCACGGTGTTGGTCTTGCCGATGACGCCGGTGAGCTTGCGCAGGGCCTGGCTCATCAGGCGGGCCTGCAGGCCCACGTGGGAGTCGCCCATCTCGCCCTCGATCTCCGCCCGGGGCACCATGGCGGCCACCGAGTCGATGACGATGACGTCGATGGCGCCGCTGCGCACCAGCGCTTCGCAGATCTCCAGGGCCTGCTCGCCGGTGTCCGGCTGGCTGACCAGCAGGCTGTCGATGTCCACGCCCAGGGCCTGGGCATAGACCGGGTCAAGGGCGTGCTCCACGTCGATGAAGGCCACTTCGCCGCCCTGCTTCTGGGCCTCGGCCAGCACGTGCAGCGCCAGGGTGGTCTTGCCGCTGGACTCGGGGCCGTAAACCTCCACCACACGCCCGCGGGGCACGCCGCCCACGCCCAGGGCGATGTCCAGCGAGAGGCTGCCGGTGCTGATGGCGTCCACCTTCATGGCCACGTTGGCGCCCAGCTTCATCACCGCGCCCTTGCCGAACTGCTTTTCGATCTGGGCCAGCGCCGTTTCCAGCGCGTCTTTTTTGCTGGCCGCGCTCTTTTTCTCCGGGGAGGCCATTGCCGCCTTCTTCTCTGCCATACCTTCAAAACTCCTTGTTCCCGCGCCCGCCGGGCTTTTTTGGCCCCGCGGCGCGCTTCGTTCTAACGTCTGTGCTTATTATACACGATGCCCCCGGCCTTTACAACCATCAGTTGTAAAATGTCGGGAAATCATCCTTTTTATGTCGCATTTTCCGGTTTTTGACCCACCACGACCCGGTCGCGGCCCTCAAGGTCGGGGATGCAGGCCACGTTTTCGTAGCCCGCCGCGCAAAGCACAGCCTGCACCGCCCCCGCCTGCCGCCAGCCTATCTCCACCGCCAGCCAGCCGCCGGGCCGCAGGGCCGGCAGGTAGGCCGGGGCGATGTGCTCGTAGAAGGCGAGGCCCTCGTGGCCCGCACGCAGGGCCATGGCGGGCTCCCGGCGCACTTCCGGGGCCAGCCGCTCCATCTCGCCGTCGGTGACATAGGGCGGGTTTGCGAGGACGAGGTCCAGGCTTTCCGGGGCCAGCTGCCGCTGGTAGCCGAACACATCCCCCAGCACACAGGCCGCGGCGGGGCGGGCCTCGTCAAAGCCCGGCAGGGCCGACGCGGCGTTCTGCCTGAGGTAGCGGAAGGCCTCGGGGCTTTTTTCCAGGCAGGTGACATGCGCGCCGGGGCACAGGCGCTTGACGCCCAGCCCCACGCAGCCGCTGCCGGCGCACAGGTCCAGCACCACCGGGCTGCTCCAGCCCGCCAGCCGTTTCGCGCCTTCCTCCACCAGCAGTTCGGTGTCCGCCCGGGGGCAGAGCACCCCCGGCCCCACCGCCAGCTCAAAGTCCAGGAAGGGCCAGCGGCCCAGAATGTACTGCAGGGGCTCCCGGGCGGCGCGGCGGGCGGTGAGTTCCTCCAGCCGGGCCAGGGCGCTTTCGTCCAGCGCCGGGTCCTGCCAGCGCCAGCCTTCCCCCGCCTGAGCCGCCACCAGCGCCGCCGCGTCGAAGGCGGCGTCCTCCACGCCCGCGGCCTCCAGCCGCCGGCGGGCGGCCTCAAACGCCTGCCGCGCTCTCACCACTTGGCCTCGTCCGGGTGGTCGGGCAGAACGGGAGTCACGGCGGCGATGGCCACCTCGATCATGGAATCGTCCGGCTCGAAGGTGGTCAGCCGCTGCAGCCACAGGCCCGGCGCGCTGATGATGCGGGTGAAAATGTTGTCGTAGCGGCCCGCCAGCTTGATGAGCTCGTAGCTGACGCCCATCACCACCGGCAAGAGCAGGAGCTTGAGGACCACCCGCAGGCCGGTGCTGCCCCAGGGCAGCACGCTGAACAGCAGGATGCTGACGATGAGCACCAAAATCATAAAGCTGGTGCCGCACCGGGGATGGAACCGCCGGTGGCGGCGCACATTTTCCACGGTGAGCTCCTCCCCCGCCTCGTAGCAGGCGATGGTTTTGTGCTCGGCGCCGTGGTACTCGAACACCCGGTGGATCTCCTTCATGCGGGTGCAGAGGAAGAGGTAGCCCACGAAGAGGGCGATCTTGAGCGCGCCCTCCAGCACCACCTTGCCCCAGCCCAGAGGCACGAAGCGGTCGGCAAAACCCACGATGGCGGTGGGCAGCACCATGAACAGCACGATGGCCAGAAGGCCGCCGCACACCGCCGCCAGCGCCATGAAGAAGTTCTGCGCCCCGGGGCCGGCATGTTCGCCCAGCCACGTCTCAAAGCGGCCCGGCTCCTCCCCGGCCTCCTCGGGCATGCTCACCTCGGCGGAGTGCATCAGGTAGCGGTAGCCCAGCACGAGGTTCTCGATCATTGCCGCCGCGCCCCGCACCAGCGGTATCTTCTGCCAGCGGTGATGCTTCACGTTTTCATAGGTCATGTCCAGCGTGCCGTCGGGCCTGCGCACCGCCACACAGATCTTTTCGGGGCCGCGCATCATGATGCCCTCCATCAGGGCCTGCCCGCCCACGCTGGTCTTAAAACATTCCTTGGGTCTTTCCATATTTCTCCTTTTGCCGGGCCCGCCGGCCCGGGGCTTTTTGCCTTTTGTCCGCCCGGTCAGCGGGCCGGGGCGGCAAGTTCCTTTTCAAACACGAGGCTGCCGTCCGCCTCCATGCGGTAGAGGCAGTTCGCCCGCAGCGGCGCGCCGGCGGCGTCGGTGAGGGCCAAAACGTCCGCCACGGTCTGCCCGTTCCAGGTGCAGAACACATACTTCAGCGGCCAGCCGCCGGCGGCCCACCACGCGTACTTTTCGGCCACATCGTCCCCGAACTCCACGGGGTTCAGGGACAGGGTGCCGCCCGGCGCCAGCTCGAACTTGTACAGCCGGCAGTCGTGGGCCCACTGAGGCCCCTCGGTGAGCACCAGCGTGGAGGCGTCCCGGCTGTACATCTCCGGCACGAAGCTGTCGAACACCGGCTGCATCTCGGTCTGCTCCCGGGCCCAGTTCGCCTCCTCCACGTTGGGGGCCCGGTGCTGCAGGAACCACCCGGGCACAAGCTCGGTGGCCGCCGTCCAGTTGACGCCGAAGGCGAAGGCCGCCGCCGCGCAGGCAAGGGCCAGCCCCCGGCGCCTGGGCGTGTTCAGCCGCGCCGCGAAGGGGGCCAGCGCCCCCAGCGCCAGATAGAGCATGGCGATGGGCAGCGGCGCGATGTAGCGGTGGTAGGCCGCCAGCTGGGCCGCTTCGTCCGCATCGAAAAGATAAAGGTAAGAGTAGCACAGCATCACCGCGTAGGCCAAAAACACCACGGTGAGCCCCGCCCCCGCCACGGTGAGCGCCCGCCGCCGCGGCGCAAGGCGGCGCAGCGCCAGCACCAGCGCCCAGAAGAGCAGCAGCGCCCCCAGCGCCGAAAGCCCGCCGGTGCGGTTGAGGGGTTCGAAGCAGAAGAACTGCAGGTAGTGGGGGATGACCTCGCCCGCCTGGCCCCCGCCGGTGAAGAATTCCAGCAGGTTGGCGGGGCCGAAGGCCCCGGCAGACACGTCCTGGGTGAAGTAGGAGCTGGTGCCCTTGAGGCGGCAGAGCACCTGCCAGGTGAGCCAGAAGGCCGGCGGCGCCGCCGCGGCCCCCAGCGCCGTCAGGCGCGCCCACGGGCCGCCCCGGCGCGCCGTTTCCCGCAAAGGGCCGGCCCACAGCGCCATCACCGCCGCCATCCCTGACAGCGCGTAGAGGATGCCGGTGCTCTTGGAGATGGCCAGCAGCGAGAGCGCGCCGCTCACCGCCGCCAGGTCCCACAGGCCGGGGCGGGGGCTGCGCCATGCGGTGAGCAGGGCCCAGCCCAGCAGCAGGGTCATCACCGGCTCCACCACAAGGCTCATCTGGTGATACTTGGTGTAGAAGGCGGGGAACACCAGCAGGAAGGCGGCCTCGCCCCCCACCAGCAGCAGGTTCGACCACCAGCGCTTTTGCCAGCCGAAGTCCGCCAGCAGGGGCAGCGTCAGGCCCATGTACCAGAGCATCTGGGTGTCAATCATCGCCGCCACGGTCACCCGCGGGGTGTAGAGGTGCAAAAAGGCCGTGAGCATCTGCAGGCCCGGCGGATAATCGCTGAAGGCGGAGGCGCTCTGGGCCGCGGTGGGGAACTGGTCCATGCCGCTGATCTGGCGGGTGAACAGGCCCCAGTGGGCCACATCGTCAAAGACGGTGAGCTGTATCTGGCCGCTGAGGGCCATGGTCAGCCCCATGGCCAGCAGCAGGGCAAAAAAGGGCGGCCCCAGCCGCAGCGGCCCCGCGCCCCTGCGCAGGGCGAAGAAGGCCGCCGCCGCGGCGGCGGGCAGCACGAAGAGGGGCAGCCACTCCTTCTCCCCCGCCCCGGTGAACAGATAGGCCGCCAGCGAGACGCCGGTGAGCGTCAGGGGCAGGGTCTGGGCAAAGGGGGCCCGGATGGCCCGGGTGAGCAGGCCCGCCAGGCACGCCAGCAGGCACAGCAGCGCAAGGTACATCAGCATAGGGTTCCGTCCGGCGCGCAGCCCTTGCCCGCGCCGCTTCCTTTCTTTATGAACGTTCTTTTTCCTCGCCGGGGCGGTAGAGCGGCAGGCGCAGGGTCACGGTGGTGCCCACGCCGGGCTGGGAATCGATGTCCGCCGAGCCGTCCAGGGCGGTCATGATCTCGTCCACCACCGCCAGGCCGATGCCGCTGCCCCGCACCGCGCCCTTGCCCTTGAAGAACTTGAGCTTGACGTTTTCCAGGTCTTCGGGCAGGATGCCCCGGCCCTGGTCGGCGATGGTGACATAGGCGTTCTCGCCTTCCTGCAAGAGGTCGATGGTGATGGCCCCGCCCCGGCAGGAATATTTGACAGCGTTGTCCAGCACGTTGACGAAGACCTGGCGCAGGCGGGCCGGGTCCGCCCAGATGGGCAGGGGCAGCTCCGGTTCCTCGTAGACGAGGCGCAGGCCCTCCTTTTCGATGCGGGGCTGCATGAACAGCGCCGCGTCGGTGACTTCCGCCACCAGGTCCAGCCGCTGGCACTCCAGCTTGACGCCGCTCTGCAGGCGGGAGAAGCTGAGCAGCTCCTCCACCATGGTGTAAAGGCGGTCGGTCTCCTGGCCGATGATGGACAGGCCCTTGCGGTAGTTCTCGTCCTCGGGGTCGCGGATGGCGGCGATGGTCTCCACCCAGCCCCGGATGCTGGTGAGGGGGGTGCGCAGCTCGTGGCTCACCGAGCTGATGAACTCGTTCTGCATCCGCTCGGTCTTGCTCAACTCGCCTGCCATCTCGTTGATGCGCTGGCACAGCCGGCCGATCTCGTCGTCGTAGGGGGTGGCGGGCAGCCGCACCGAGAGGTCGCCCCGGGCGATGGCGGTGGCGGCCTCCTCGATCTGGTGCACCGGCTTGACGATGCTGCCCACGAAGAACAGGCCGCTCCAGATGGTGAACACCAAAATCAGCGCGCCCACGCCCAGCGCCAGCAGCACCTGCCGCGTCAGCGCCTCGTCCACCAGCGAGAGGCTGGTGAGCATGCGCATGGCGGCGGCGTCCTCGCAGGCGTAGGGCACCAGCACGGTGATGGCCATCACCCGGTGGCCGCCCGAATCGGTGTAGATCATCTCGCCCTGGCCGCTGGCGCTGGAAAGGGCCTGGGTGAAGTCCGCCGGGGCCTCGTCGTAGCGGATGAGCGCGCCGGAGGAGGTGATGAGCGGCTGGCCGGAGGAATCCAGCAGCATGAACTCGAATTTATCCTTTGCGTCGAACTGCTCCACCGCCCGGTGCAGCAGCTGGCTGCGGCCCGCCGCGGTGAGGGCGGGGTTGGCGCCGGCCACGATGTTCAGCTGGCCGCTGATGCTGGAGATGCGGCTGAGGATGGCCTGCCGCGCGCCGTTGTAGTAGCCGGACCAGGTGGCATAGATGAAAAGGCCTTCCGCCACCGCCACCAGCAGCAGGGTCACAAGCAGGCTGCCCCGCAGCCAGCGTCGGGTGATACTGCTCACAGCCCGCCTCCTTTCTGCGCGGATGGGGATGCGGCCTTCAGCCGTTCCAGCGGTAGCCGTAGCCCCAGACGGTGAGGATGTGCTTGGGGCTGGAGGGCTCGTCCTCTATCTTCATGCGCAGGCGGCGGATGTTCACATCCACGATCTTCACGTCGCCGTAATAGTTTTCGCCCCACACGCCTTCCAGGATCTTTTCCCGCACCAGGGCGGTGCCGGGGTTCTGGAAGAACAGTTCCATGATCTGGAACTCCACCTGGGTCAGGTCGATGGGCTCGCCCTTTTTGTAGAGCACGCGGCTCTTCTGGTCCAGCACGAACTGGCCGCTCACAAGGCGGGAATCGTCGGCCTCGGCGGCGGCCTGGCCGGTGCGCTGCACACGGCGGCAGAGCGCGTCGATGCGGGCCAGCAGCTCCGACACGCTGAAGGGCTTGGTCATATAATCGTCCGCCCCGATGGACAGGCCGCGGATTTTGTCCTGCTCCATGCTCTTGGCGCTGAGGATGATGATGCCGATGTTGGCGTCGTCCCGGCGGATGGCCTCGCACAGAGAAAACCCGTTCATGCCGGGCAGCATCACATCCAGCACCGCGGCGTCGCAGCCGCCCTCGCTGCCCAGCAGCGCCAGCGCCTTTTCGGCGCTCTCCGCCTCCAGCACCTCGTAATCCGCCATGCGCAGGTTGAGGGCGATGAGCTCGCGGATGCTGTCCTCGTCTTCCACTACCAGAACTCTTCTCATGGTTTGACCTCCTTTTGAACAGGCCCCAAAGGGGCCGTCACATCTTTTTGGGGGCGCTCACAGCAGCCGGAAGCCCCGGATCAGGTCGCCGGACTGGGCCTGCGGCTCGGCGGTGCCCAGCCGCGCCTGCACCTTCTGCGCGCCCAGGTTGCCCAGCAGGAAGTAGCCGCCGCCCTGCGAGGCGTTGGGGCTCACCACCCGCACGGTGAGCAGCAGGTCCTCGCCGCCGGCGGTGCGCACCTGCCAGCTGTCCGGCTCGTCGCCGTCGGTGAGCATGATCTGGCCCTGCCACTCGCCGGGCAGTTCCAGATAGTAGCCGTATTCCAGGTCGGCCACGCCGAAGCTCTTCACCTGCTCGTACTCGGTGGTGTAGTCCATCCAGGCCACAAAGCTCAGCCGGTTCACCGCCAGGTTCTCCATGCCTGCGCCGTCCAGCTGGGTGGGGATCTCCACCGTGCCGTCGGAGTCGATGTCCTGACTTTTGAGCAGGCTGGAATACCGCTGGGTGGCGGCGAACAGGTCGTCCACCGTGATGGGGTGGTAGGTCACCAGCTGCTGCTGGCGCGCGTCGTAGTAAAGGATCATGCTGGCCAGGCTGTTGGCGTTGCCGGTCTGGCCGTCCAGGATCAGGTAATAGCTGCCGTCGTCGCCCTTGCTGGTGTAGAGCCCTTCGCAGCTGGTGAACTGGTTGCCCACCGCCAGCGGAGGCATCACCGGGATGAACTGGCCGTCCTGGGCGGTGAGCATCTGCAATTGCAGGCCGCTCTCCGGCTCGGGGCCGATGATGACCAGGTCGTTGCCGCCGCTGCCGCTGATGTCCCGCAGTTCATACTGGGAATAGGGCTGGTGGAACACCTCGTTCAGGGTCTCGTTCTGGTAGGAGTAGACCGCCAGGTACTTCTCCCCCGAGGCGGCGGCGTAGCCCACCAGCAGCTGGGTGCTCTCGGCCCCCCGCAGGCTGGCGGTCTCGATGCTCTCCACCGAGGTGGAAAGGCCCTCCCGCTCCTGGGTGACCACCCACTCGCCGTTCACCGATTCCAGCACCGCCAGATGGACGTTCTGGCCCTTGGCGGTGCTCACATAAAGGGCGGCCGCGTCGGTGGCGCCGTCGCCGTCCCAGTCGTCGAACACAAAGGGGGAAAGGTTCCCGCCGGTGGTGGGGTACTTCATCTGGGGCGTTTCGCCCAGATAGGCGATGAGCGCCTTTTCCACCTCGTTCTGCTGGCCGTCCAGCTGGGGCGCGCGCAGCAGGTCCTCCACGCCGGCGGGCGCGGCGCCGCACCCGGCCAGCAGGCACGCCGCCGCCAGCGCGGCGGCCCCCTTGAACCATCGCACAGCTGCCACCCCCTTTTTTATATGCGAAGTTTATTATATCACGAAAGCAGGGCGATTCCAAGGGTCATCGCCAAAAGCCCGGCGCCGAACCCCGCCGCCGTCACCTCTTTTCTGCCCAGGGAAAGGCCGGTGGGCAGAAGCTCGGCCACGCTCACCCAGCACATCACGCCGCACACCAGCGCCGCCATGCCGGTGACGAGGCTTGCGGTGATGCGCCCGCCCAGCGCCCCGAAGGCCAGCAGCGCCCCCGCAGGTTCCGCGAGGCCGGAGGCCAGCGCCGCCAGGAAGGCCCGGCCCCGGCTTTTGGTGGCGTACAGCACCGGCAGCGCCACTGCCAGCCCTTCCGGCAGGTTGTGCAGGCCGATGGCCACCGCCAGCCGCAGCCCCACCGCCGGGTCGTCCAGCGAGGCGAACAGGCTCATCGCCCCTTCCGGCAGGTTGTGGCCCACCAGCGCCATCGCGGTGACCAGGGCGCTGCGCAGCACCCGGCCCTCCTCGCCGCCGGCGAAGGCCGCCTCCTCCGGCAGCGCCCGCTCCAGCAGCCAGCCCGCCGCCAGCCCCAGCAGCACAAGGCTGGCCGCCATCGCCCCCGCCCGCAGGGGCGCAAAGGCCGCCAGATACCGCCCCAGGGCCCCCGGCAGCATATCCATCAGGCTGACCGCCAGCATCACCCCCGCCCCGAAGCCCATGGCGAAGGCCATGCCCTGCCGCCCCGGTCGGCGCAGCGCGCCCAGCGCCCCGCCCAGAGCGGTGGCAAGGCCCGCCAGCGTGGTGGCCGCCATCGCGTACAGCATACAAAAACGCCTCCCATACCCTTTTTTACAAGGATATGGGAGGCGTTCCTTCCTTATGAACCGGCGGTCAATAGCCCTCGCCGGAAAGCCCCTGCACCAGCTTCACCATGCGGCTGGTGCCCAGGCGGTCGGCGCCCAGCTGGATGAAGCGCACCGCGTCGTCCAGGGTGGAGATGCCGCCCGCGGCCTTGATCTTGCAGCGGCCCGCGCAGCAGCGGGCGAACAGCTCGATGTCCGCGAAGGTGGCCCCGCCGGTGGAAAAGCCGGTGCTGGTTTTGATGTAGTCGGCGCCGGCGTCGATGACCGCCTGGCACATGGCCTCTTTTTCTGCGTCGGTGAGCAGGCAGGTCTCGATGATGACCTTGAGCACATGGCCGCCCACCGCCTTCTTGACGGCGGCGATCTCCTCGGTGACATAGGCCACGTCCCCCGCCTTCAGGCGGCCGATGTTGATGACCATGTCCACCTCGGAAGCGCCGTTTTCGATGGCGGTCTTTGCCTCAAACACCTTGGTGGCGGTGTCGGTGGCGCCCAGGGGGAAGCCCACCACCGTGCACACCGGCACGGCGCCCTTCATGTACTCGGCGGCCTGCTTGACGAAGCAGGGGTTGATGCACACCGAGGCGGTGTGATACTCCATCGCCTCGTCGCAGATCTTTTTGATGTCGGCCCAGGTGGCCTCGGGTTTCAGCAGGGTGTGGTCCACCTTTGCCATGATCGCAGCGATGTCCATCATTTCACGCCGCCTCCCAGTTTGCACTGTTTGCACTGGCGGGCCTTGCTCATGCCCACGGCGCTGAGCACGATGGCCACCACCGCGGCCACGGACGCCACGATGCCCAAAATCAGCCCGGTCAGACGAAACGCGGAACCTTTCATAGTCAGAACCTCCTGTCCCGCCGCCAAAAGGCGGCGCAGTTTGTCTTTTTTCCAGTATACCATACCGCTCGCCGTTTGCCCAGCCCTTTTGTGCGCAGCAGGGCCGGCGCGCCCGCCGCCTGGCGGCACAAAAACACCGCCTGCCGGCGGCAGGCGGTGTTCGGATAAGCAAAGATCACTCGGCGTCTGCGGCCTCGTCGTTCAGCAGGGCCTTCATGGACAGGCTGATGCGCTTCTTGTCGAAGTCCACATCCAGCAGCTTGACCTTGACCTCGTCGCCCACCTTCAGCACGTCGCTGACCTTCTCCACACGCTCGTTGCTGATCTCGCTGATGTGGACCAGGCCGTCGATGCCGGGCAGGATGCGCACGAAGGCGCCGAACTTGGTGATGCTCACCACGGGGGCGGTGAACACGCTGCCGATGGGATACTCGTTCTGCAGCTTGACCCAGGGGTTGTCTTCGGCTTTCTTATAGCCCAGGGAAACCTTGTGGTTTTCGGTGTCCAGAGCCTTGACATACACCTCGATAGTGTCGCCCACGTTCACCACCTCGCTGGGGTGCTTGATGCGGTTCCAGCTCAGCTCGCTGATGTGGCACAGGCCGTCCACGCCGCCCACGTCCACGAAAGCGCCGTAAGCGGTGAGGCTCTTGACCACGCCGGTGTAGGTGTTGCCCACCTCGACGGTGGACCAGAAGGCCTCGCGCTTGGCGGCATTTTCCTCGGCGGTGACCTTGTTGATGGAACCCACGATCTTGCGGCCGGCGCACTCGGTGATGACCAGCTTGACGTTCTGCTTCACCAGGGCGTTGATGTCCTCATCGCGGCGCATGGTGGCCTGGCTGCGGGGCACGAACACCTTCACGCCCTTGACCAGAACGATCACGCCGCCCTTGTTGGTCTCGGTGACCACGCCTTCCATGACGGTGCCTTCCTCGGCGGCCTTGCGCACCTCTTCCAGGCCCTTCATGGCTTCCAGGCGCTTGCGGGACAGGTAGGCAACGCCTTCCTGATCGTTGACTTTTTCGACGACGAGGTCCAGCTTATCCCCAACCTTGACCAGATCCTCCGCCTTGGCGTTGGGATCGTCGGTCAGCTCGCTGACCTTCACAAAGCCGGTGTGCTTGGTGCCGATGTCCACCTGCACTTCGTTGGGCGTAATGCTGGTAACAGTGCCCTCCACTACCTTGCCTGCGAACACAGGCTTGAGATTCGCTTCGCTTTCGGCAAACATCTCGGCAAAGCTCATCTCGTCACGGATTTCTTCACTCATACTGTTAAGTACCTCCTCAATAATAGACGATGGCGTGGAAGCCCCGGCTGTAACACCCACCGTTTGCACCCCGGAAAACCAGGCCGGATCCAGCTCCTTGGCCGTCTCCACCGTAACACACCGGGTGTGCTTTGCGGCGACTGCTGCCAGCTTCTGGGTGTTGGAAGAATGATGACCACCAATGACGACCATCAGGCCGCATTTCTGGCTGAGGTCTTCCGCCTCCTGTTGCCTCGTCCACGTCGCACTACATATTGTATCAAATATTTTGGCGTTTGTATACCCTTTTTTTATAAACGCGGCGCATTCTTGCCATTTTGTAACCTGAAACGTGGTCTGCGCCACCACAAAAATGGGCGTTTCAGGCGTTTCGGGGCCTTTCCAGCCCTTCAGCTGGGAAAGGTCTGAAAAGACGAACACCTCTTTGTCGGTGTGGCCCACGATGCCCTGCACCTCCGGGTGGGAAGCGTTGCCCGCCACCAGCAGCACCGCGCCCTCGTCGCTGGCTTTGCGGGCGATGCGGTGGATCTTTGCCACAAAGGGGCAGGTGGCGTCGTGGTATTTGATGCCCGCCGCCTCGATCTGGTCATAGGCCGACTGGGGCACCCCGTGGCTGCGGATGACCAGTTCGTAGCCCGCGGGCACCTCCGCCAGGGCGCCGGCGGTGACCACGCCCAGCCTTTCCAGCTCGGCCACGCACTGGGGGTTGTGGATGAGCGGCCCCAGGGTGGCCACCTTGTGGCCGGCGGCAGCCAGCTCGGTGGTGAGCTTCACCGCCCGGTCCACCCCGAAGCAGAAGCCGGCGGTCTTTGCCTTGATGATCTCCATGGGCCCCTCCTCATTCAAAGCGGTTGGCGTCATAAAGCTCCTGCCAGGCGTCCAGCAATAGCTGCTTATTCTGGCGCAGCCTGGCGGCGCTCTTGTGCTCGCCCAGATACAGCGCTTCGGCGGGGATGGGCTTGCCAAAGCACACCCGCACCCGGCTGAACAGCCGCATGCGGCCATGGCGGTAGATGATGCGGCAGGGGATCATGTCCACCCCGGCGGCGCTGGCCACCACGAACGCGCCGCTTTTCAGCTTGCCGGGCTCGCCGGTCTTGGACCGGGTGCCTTCGGGGAAGATGAGCAGCCCCTGGCCGGCGCGCACCTTTTCGATGGCGTCGTCCACGGCGGTGGTGTCGCCCCGGCCGCGGGTGACGCCGAACACCCCCACCTGATGGAAGAACCAGGTGAAGAAGGGGTTGACGTGCATCAGCTCTTCCTTGGCCATCACCAGCATCTTTTTGCCCCAGAAGCGGGCCAGCACCACGAACACCGGGTCGATGGCGGAGAGGTGGTTGGGCGCCAGCACGAAGCCCCGGCCGTCTTTGGGCAGGTTCTCCCGGCCCACCACCTTGATGGCAAAGCCCAGATGCCAGATCACCCACGCGGCGCATAAAACGATCGCATAAAACATTGTTTACCTCACTTCGGCGCGGCGCGCCTTTTCCTTTTCCTGCCCCACCCGGCTGAGGATGAGGCGCTTGAGGGCCGCAAAGCTCTCTTCAAGATCCAGCCCGCTGGTGTCCACCAGCACCGCGTCCTCCGCCTGCTTCAAGGGCGCCGTTTCCCGGTGGGTGTCCTGCCAGTCCCGCTGGCGGATGTCCTCCAGCACGGTCTCGTAGTCCGCGGGCTGGCCCTTCTGCCGCAGTTCCAGCATCCGGCGCTTCGCCCGGGCCTCGGGGGAGGCGGTGAGGAAGATCTTGACGGTGGCGTCCGGCAGGATGACGGTGCCGATGTCCCGCCCGTCCATCAGCAGGTCGTGGGTGAGGGCCATGTTCCGCTGGGCGTCCAGCAAAAAGGCGCGCACCGCCGGATGGGCGGACACGTCGCTGGCCGCCATGCCGATGGCCTCGGCGCGGATGGCCTCGCTCACGTCCTCGCCGCACAGCAGCACCCGCTGGGCGCCGTCCACATACTTCAGTTCCAGCCGGATGGAGGGCAGCAGCGCCTCCACGGCGGCGGCGTTTTTGGTGTCCGCCCCGGCGCGCTTTGCATACAGGCCGATGGCCCGGTACATGGCGCCGGTGTCCACATAGAGATAGCCCAGCTCTTTGGCGAGGCGCTTCGCCAGGCTGGATTTCCCGGCCCCGGAGGGGCCGTCGATGGCCACAGAGATCATCGGTTCAACGCTCCTTGTCGTGTCTTTATTTTTCAAAAGGCCCGCGCCGCCGCCTGGGCGGTGCAGAAGGCGATCTGCAGGTTATAGCCCCCGGTGTAGGCGTCCACGTCCAGCACCTCGCCGGCAAAGTAAAGGCCGGGGCAGAGCCTGGAGGCCATGGTGCGGGGGTCCACTTCTTTTACGTTCACCCCGCCGCTGGTGATGACGGCGTGGGCAAGGTCGCCCCGGGCGGCGATGGGCACCTGCCAGTGCTTCATCAGCTTCACCAGTCTGCGGCGGCTCTCCTTGCCGATCTGGCTGGCTTTCAGCGCCGGGTCCACGCCCCAGCGCTCCGCCATCACCGGCTGCATGCTGGCGGGCAGCAGCTTTGCCAGCGCCCCCTGGGCGCTTTTCGCCCCCAGCAGCTGGAAGTCCCGGCACACCCGGGCGTAGAGCTGGTCCTCGTCCAGGGCGGGTTTCAGGTCGATTTCCGCCGTCCAGCGGTGCTTTTCCATCTCCCGGATGTAGCTGGAGGCGGAGAGGGTCAGCGGCCCGGAGATGCCGAAGTGGGTGAACAGCATCTCCCCCAGTTCGCTGAACACGGGCTTGCCGTCCCGCTCGAGGGTCAGGGTGACGTTGCGCAGAGAAAGGCCCATCATCTTTTTGCAGGCAGGGTCCGGGCTGACCAGGCTGCACAGGCTGGGCACCGGCTCCACGATGGAGTGGCCCGCCTGCTTTGCCAGTTTGTAGCCGTCGCCGGTGGAGCCGGTGCCGGGATAGGACACCCCGCCGGTGGCGATCAGCACACCGTCGGCGCGCAGGGTGCGGCCTCCCCTGGTGGCCACGCCCACGCAGCGCCCCTCTTCCAGGCGGAGGCTCTTGGCCCCGTCCATCACGATGTTCGCGCCGGATGCGTAGCGCAGCAGCGCGGCGCGGATGTCCTCGGCCTTATCGCTGGCCGGGAACACCCGGCGGCCCCGCTCGGTCTTTAAGGGCACGCCCAGCGCCTCGAACAGCTCCATGGTGGCCGCGGGGGGAAAGGCGTGGATGGAGGAGAACAAAAACCGGGGGTTGGTGCGCACGTTCTGCAAAAAGGCAGTTTCGTCGCAGTCGTTGGTGACATTGCACCGCCCCTTGCCGGTGACCAGGATCTTCTTGCCGGGCATCCCGCTGTGTTCCAGCACCGTGACCCGGTGGCCCAGCCGGCAGGCCGCGCCCGCCGCCATCAGCCCGGCGGCGCCCGCGCCCACCACGATCAGTTCTGCCATGGCACGTTCTCCTTCCAGAGGGTGAGGATGCCCGCCGCGCTGAACAAGAGCAGCAGCGGGTGCACGGTGGCCAGATACATCGCGTAGGTGCCGATGTTGAAGCTGGCCACCTCCACGAAGGCGATCATGAAGCAGCGCAGCAGCGCCATGGCGAAAAGGCCCGCCAGCAGCAGCGCCAGCATCCCCCGCCCGGGGGCGATGGGCCGCTTTTTGCGCGCGTCGCCCAGCAGCGCCGCCGCATTCTTCACCTGCAGCGCCACCGCCGCCGCGAAGGCCGCGGGCAGCGCCACGGCGTAGACGGCGCGCAGCGCTTCCAGGCCGAGATAGACCAGCCGCTGCGCCGGGCTGTAATAGGGCAGCGCCGTGCCCGCCCGGGCGGCGGAGTTGGTGCGCTGGCCGAGGTAGTTTTCCCAGACCGCCAGGTCCTGGGCGGGCCCGATGGAGAGGTTCTCCGCGTCATAGGGCTCGCACCCGCCGAAGGTCAGCGAGTACCACAGGCTGTGCAGGCCCTCTTTCAGCACCGGGCCCACATACTCCGCCCGGATGGGGGGGGTGGTGCCGGTGCGCCTGGGGCCGCCGGAAGGCAGCTCGCCCGCATCGCACAGGGCGTTGACGGCGTCCGCCACGCCCTGCCAGTACGCCTCGGCTTTCTCGGCGTCATCGTAAACGCCCTCGTAATACGCCGCCTTGCGGATGGCCCAGTAGAAGCTGCCGGACTGGTAGTCGTCCAGTTCCGGGTTGCGGAAGCTGTTCTGCAGGTCCTCGTCCTCTTCCAGCCACTTTTCCAGAAGGGCGAGGGCGGGCACCTTTTCATAGAGCAGCTGCCGGGCCTCGGTGTTCACGCTCACCAGCGGCTGCCACTCCCCTGCTTCCACACGAGTCATGGCGCCCATGGCGGCGGAAAAGCCGCCGGAGGAAAAATCGCTCACGGTGAACACGCCGTAGCGGGCGTAGTTCACGGCGCTGAAGGCCAGGATGCCCGCCGCCAGCAACGCAAAGGGAATGGCCAGCGCGGCGCTCCGGGCCAGTTTTTGAGCAAGGGGCATCGCCGCCCGCAGGTCGGTGATGAGCAGGATGAGGCTGCCCGCGGCGGCAAAGGGCAGCAGCCACATGCCGTCCTCCCGGGTGAGCCAGGCCAGGGCGAGGCCGACGCCGGACATGCCCAGCCAGGGCAGGCCCTTTGCCAGCGGCCCCCGCCAGCGCAGCGCCCAGCCGCAAAGCCCCGCGAAGAAGAAGATGCACAGGGCCGGGAAGATGTTGTCCCGGTAAACGCGCAGGGTAAAGCTGGCGCTCACCGCCGGGCTGAAGGCCAGCAGCGCGAACACCAGAAAGCGGCTTTTCTGCCGCCGCAGCACCGGGGCGAAGGCCAGCGCCGAGGCCAGCGCCCCGCCGCAGGCCAGCAGCTGGCCCGCCGCGAGATACGGGATGTGCAGCGCGTTGCAAACCGCCAGCCACACCGCGAAGAACATGTGCTTTGAGAGGGTGAGCCAGTCGTACTCCCCCAGCCAGGCCCCGGCGGAGATGCTCTGGGCCGCACGGAACATCAGTTCGTCGTCGATGGGCGCGCCGTCCACCCAGACCCAGATCATCTGGAACCGGCTGACGGCCAGCTTTGCCAGCACCACCAGCGCCACGGCGATCCAGAAGGCGCGGCGGCTCATGTCCTTTTTGAAAATATCCTTTTGAAAAAAGCCTTTCATGAAAAAACGGGTCCTTTTTCTTATTTTTGCAGCTTCTCCACGCCCTCGATGAGGTAGCTCTGCTTCTTAAAGGTGAGGCGCACCAGCAGGTTCAGGTACTTCACCGCGATGGTGAGGATGAAGAACAGGCCCGAAAGCCCCGCCGAAAGCAGCAGCATGGTGGTGGTCCAGCCGGCGATGGGCTGCCCCAGGCAGAACACCGCCACCGTGTAGGCCATGGCCAGCAGGGTGAGGAACATCATCCCCAGGCTGATGCCCAGGCTCAGCTTGTAGCCCGCGTCGGTGTAGAGGGCGAGGCTGTCCACCGCTTTGTCCAGGCGGGGCTCGTCGTCCTTCGCCGCCGTTCCCTCAAAGGTCAGGCTGGCGCAGGCAAGGCCGCTGGCGGCATAGGCCGCCTTGCGGTAGGCCAGATCGTCGCTGATGGCCTTCACCCGGTTGACGGCCCGGCGGCTCACCAGCCGGAAGGCGTCGGTGGAGAGCTTGTAGGGGCTGTTGCTGAACTTGTTGAACACCCGGTAGAAGGCCGTGCTCATCAGCCGCTGGCGGCTGGGGCAGACGGTGACCACGTCAAAGCCGGCCAGGGCTTTCTGATAGGCCTGCCAGACGAGGTCCGGGTCACAGCCCATCGCCGGGCGGTCGAACTCGAACACAAAGTCGCCGATGGCGGCGTCGAGGCCGGCGTTCATCGCCTTTTCCACCCCCTGGCGCAGGCTCATGTTCACCACCGTCAGGGGCGCGGCAAGGTTTGCGGCGGCCCATTCCTTCACGGCGGGCACCGTGCCGTCGGTGCAGCCGTCGTTCACCGCGATCAGTTCATAGTGGGCGAAGTGCTGCGCCAGCACCCCGTTCAGGGCGGCGAAGAAATCCACCGCGGCGCGCCCCGCGTCGTGCAGGCAGACCACCGCCGAGATGAAATTGCTCTCTTTATTGTTATTGTTCTGGGCCATCTTGCAGCACCTCGTCCAAGTCGTATACCGTGTTGATCTTGCCGCTAAGCACGCTCACAAAGGCCGGCGCGCCGGAATACCGGCGGACCACCGTGGGGCGGGAGTCGTCGATCTCGCTGGCCTTGAGAATGGGCTTCATGCTGAACAGGCTGCCGGCGTATTCAAAGCCGTATTCCTCTTTCAGGTATTTGCGGGCCAGCTGGCTCATCTGCGGCCAGGCGCTGGCGGGCTTTGCCGGGCAGTCGTTGCAGTTGTAAAGGTCGCCGGGGCGGCAGCGCCCGCCGCTCCTCGCCTGGCAGCCGAAGGAAGGCAGGCTGTCGTAGCTGGTCACGTGGGGGGTGAAGGTGACGCTGGTGAGGCTGTGGTAGCCCGTGCGCCCGAAGGGCATGATGGAGAAGAAGGGCCCGTCCATCACCGTGATGCCGGTGCCTTTGAGCCTGTCGTTCACGGTGCAGAGGATGATCTCGCACAGCTCGTACTTTATTTTAAACGGCTCAAAGCCCAGCATGGCGTGCACTTCGTTCACCCCGGCGTAGGTGGCGTTGAGCAAAAAGGGCGCTTCGGCGGCCATCTCCCCCGCCTTCACCTGCCAGACGCCGCCCGCCTGCCGGATGGCCTCCGGCTTATGGGAATAGAGCACCGTCACGTTCTCCATTCCGGCGATGCGCTTCAAAAAATGCTCTTTCAGGATGTTGGCGTCGTAGGTGTACTCGGTGGTAAGGAAGGCCCCGTCGCACTGGCCGGGGTTGAAATATTTCGAGGGGGCCACCTCGTCGCAGCGGATGTTGGCCGCCGCGCAAAAGCGCCGGAACTCCTGGGCGTTGGTCCAGGAGAAATGGGCGCTGGTGGCGTAGACCTGGTCAAATTCCCGCAGAAGGCAGAAGTCATAATCGCGGCAAAAGCGCTCGAAGTAGTGGGCGCTCTTGATGGCGGTGGAGTAGCTGCGGGGGTAGTGGTAGCCCATGTGCACCCGGGCCTGGTTGATGTAGGTGGCCCGCCGGAAGGGGGTCGGGTCCTTTTCCAGCACCAGCACCCGCTGGCCCGCCGCGCCGCACTTTTCGGCGGCGTAGAGGCCATAGAGCCCGGCGCCCAGGACGATCTTGTCGTAGGTCATGCCTTGCCTCCCTTATTTCGGGTCGTATCTGCCCGCCAGCGCAGCAAACAGTATCTTCAAAAGGTTCGAATTGCCCTTGAAGCCCTTGATCTTGGTGGGGGCGGGCTCGTTTTTGGGGTAGGCCCGCTCCACCGGCACCTCGCAGGCCGAAAGGCCCAGCTGGGTGGCCCGCACGCTGAGGTAGGCCAGCAGCTCATAGCCAGAGAAAATGTCCCGCAAGGGCTGCACCGCCGGATGGGTCAGGTAGGCCCGGCTGTAGGCCCGGTAGGCGTTGGTGGTGTCGGTGAACCAGTGGCCCGCCGCCAGGCTGATGATGGGCGCGTGGATCAAGCGCACCGCCAGCCAGCGGGAGAGCGGCGTATTCACCGCCTTGCCGCCCCTGATGAAGCGGCTACCCTGCACCAGGTCGTAGCCTTCGTTCAGTTTCTCAAGGAAAAGGGGCACGCTCTCGATGGAGTCCTTGTTGTTTCCGTCGATGGTCAGAATGCCCGCGTAGCCCCGTTCCAGCGCGAAGTGCAGCCCCATGCGAAGCTGCGCGCCCTGTTTGCCGGGGCCGGTCTTGGTGAGCAGGCAGTTCACCCCCCGGCTCTTCAGACCGGGGAGTTCCATGCTGCCGTCGGTGCTGCCGCCGTCGCAGAGGATGACGTCCACCAGCCCGCACACACCCGCGGCCTTGGCCCGGTCCAGCTCTTTCAAAATGCGCCCGCCCTCGTTGATGATGGGGATGAGCAGGCAGCAGTCGCTGCGTTTTTCCGCCAGCATTTCCACCGTATAATCCGGCACGCCGGGAATGTTTTTGCGCTCTTCCATGGTCTTAACCGAACACCTCCGCCACATACTCCAGGCTGCGGGTCAGCTCGTCTTCGCCCGCGGCCTTCATTTCCAGCGACACAAAGCCCTGGTAGCCCACGCCCTTCAGAAGCAGCGCCAGCTCCCGGTGCAGCGGCCGCGGCTGGAGGGGGGCAAGGCCCGGCTCGCTGATGTGCACATGGCTCACCCGGTGCAGATGGGCGGCCACGTCCGCCGCCGTCTCGCCGTTCGCCACCATGGCCCCCACGTCCAGATTGACGGCAAGGCCCGGCCGGTCCAGCCGCTTTGCCAGGGCGAACACCTCTTTGTGGGTGTTGAGGAAATTGGTGTTGTACATCGGGGGGTTGGCTTCCAGGGCGATCACCGCGCCCCGCCGCTGGGCAAGATAGGCCAGCTGTTCGAAAAAGCCGTCCGCCTCGGCGGCGGCGTGCCCCTGAGGGATAGTGCGGTTGCGGGGGCAGCCGAACACAAGGCTGGGGCAATGGCAGGCATAGGCGAATTCCAGCGCCTGGGCGGTGTAGTCCGCCAGGGCCGCGGCCTCGCCCGGCTCAAAAATGCTGCCGGCCTGGCCGTACCAGATGCTCTGCATGCTGGGGATGGAAAAGCCGTATTTCTGCCACATCACCCCGGCGAACAGCGCCGCGCCGGGCAGGTTGTCGTAGGGCTTTTCCGGGAAGACGCGGGTGGGCGCGATCTCAAGGCCTGTGTAGCCCAGCTGCTTCATTTTCGCCCAGACGGCCTCGTCCTGCCCGGCGCTCCAGCCGATGTTGGAGGCGGAAAGTTTCATGCCCCTTCCTCCCATTTCTTCATGAAGCGGCGGATGCCCGCCAGCTCCTCCTCTTCGGTGCAGATGTAGCCGCCCGCGCCGCCGAAGAGGGCGGCGTGTTCGGTGCGCATGTCGTAGTCGAAGGGCGCGCCGGGCAGCTCGTTTTCAAAGCTTCCCCCGGTCACCGCCCGGTACACCGCGGCGGCGCTCACCGGCGGGGTGGCAAGGTTCGCCACCCGCAGCCCGGCGCAAAGGGCCGTTTCGATGTGGCCCCACAGGCCCGCCAGGTCGTAGAACTGGTAGGCCGAGCGGCTGTCGGTGAAATGGAGGGCGTTCCAGCCGTTCTGCGAAAACCACGCCCGCAAAGCCCCCGCGTCCACCCGGCCGGTCAGCTTGTAAAAGCCGTTGCCCCCGTCGGCATACCCGGCGGCCACCAGCTCGCTTTTTTCCGCCAGCTCCCGGTACTTTGCCGGGCGCAGCAGCGCCGGGGTGACGGTGTGCAGATCGTAGAGGAAGTTCTTTTTCAGCCCCCTGCCGTAGAGCGCGGGCAGCCGCACGATGAGGGCGTTGTCAAAGTCTTCCCTCACCCACCGCTCCAGCTGCAGGCGGTTGGCCCCGTAGGGGGCGAGGGCCTCGCCCTCGGGCTCGTCCGACTCGGTTTTCCCCCGGCTGTCGGCATAGACGCACACCGAGGAGATGAGCACCGCCTGCTTCGGGGCGAGGCGGCGCAGGTTCTCCCGCGCGGCGCGCATCACGGCCAGGTCGGCCTCCGGGTCCTGGTTGGCCAGATACATGGCCGCCGGCACCCCGGCATAGACCACCAGATCGTTGCCTTTGCCGAACTGCTCAGCCACGTCGGTGGAGTGGCAGGCCGCGTCAAAGGCATGGCTTGCCAAGAGGTTTCCCCCCACAAAACCGGTGCTGCCCACGAGAACGGTGCGCCCCATCTTCTTTTCCCCTTTCAAACAGTCATGGCAATACAGAATACATTATACACAAAAAGGCCCCGGCATACAAGGCCGGGGACCGGCAAAGGGCCTTTGCCTGCCGCCGGGTCCAAAGCTGCGCTGTACGGGCCCGGCAAGCGCCGGATGCTTTTGGGGCCCTTTTAAGAAATTTGTAAGAAAAAGGGCGGGCGCGTCGTAAGAATTACAGGATATACTGGCATACGGTTGGCAAGGCCTTTGCCATCGCGTACAATAGAAGGCAAAGACGGAAAGGAGGCGCAGACGGATGGACCAGCCTTGCATCCTTGTGGCGGACGACGATGCGGACATCGTGAACGCCGTGCGGCTGTATCTGGAAAAGGAGGGCTTTTCGGTGTGTGGCGCGGCCAACGGCCTGGAGGCGTTGGACATTCTGGAAAGAAAGACGGTGCATCTCATCCTGATGGACGTGATGATGCCCCGGCTGGACGGGTTTTCGGCCATCATGCGCATCCGGCAAAAGCGCAACCTGCCCATTCTGGTGATGAGCGCCAAAACCGAGGATTCGGACAAGGTGCTGGGGCTTTCCATCGGGGCGGACGACTACATCACCAAGCCCTTCAGCGCCATCGAGCTGGTGGCGCGGGTGAAAAGCCACCTGCGCCGGTATTTGGAGCTGGGCGGCGCGGGGGCCGGGGGCTCGGTGCGCCGGGTGGGGCGGCTGGAATACGACTTTGACGCCCACAGCCTGCTGGCGGACGGCGCGCCGGTGAAGCTCACCCCCACCGAGACGCGCATCATGGAACTGTTCATGAAAAACCCCGGGCGCATCTTCTCCGCCGAGGAAATCTACGCCCGGGTGTGGAACGAGGCCGCGGCCTACGCGCCGGAGAACACGGTGATGGTGCACATCCGGCGCATCCGAGAAAAGATCGAACTGAATCCGAAGGAACCGGAATATTTGAAGGTGGTGTGGGGTCTTGGGTACCGATTGGAAAAAAAGTAAGCTCGCCGCCCGCATCCTGTGCGGCTGGCTGGGCGTGATGTGCCTGCTGGCGGCGGCGCTGTGCCTGATGGCCTGCGGGCCTGCCATGCTGGGGGGCAGCGTCCTGGGCATGGGCGACCTGCTGGCCGGGCAGCTCAGCGGCTCGGTGATTTACCAGCAGAAGATGGCGCAGCTGTTCTACAACTGCTCGCTGCTGGCCGCAGGCGGCGCCTCCGGCGACGGCACGCCCCTGACGGCGGGCCAGAACGCCCAGCTGCGCAACCAGGCGCGGGAGGCGCTGAACGGCGACAGCGGGGCGCTGGCCTCCGGGCAGGTGCTCGTCGCCGTGCTGCCCGACAGTGAGAGCGGCGTAGTCTACGGCAACACCGACTTTGCCCTCTGGGAAGACGGCCGGGTGGCCGCGCCGCTGGGCTACTCGGTGGCGCTGGCTTCCACCGGCGGCGCTTCCTGGGGCAGCCGGGCGCTGCTGGCGGCTTACACCAGGCTTTTGAGCAGCCAGACGGTGTACCCCAGCGCCGAAGGGCTGGAAAACGCCGTGGTGGTGCTGGCGGTGCAGGACGGCGCGGGCCCCTGGCTGCCGGGCTTTGTCGGCGAAGGCCTGCGGCAGGTGGAAACGCTGCGCCCCCACCTCATCCTCTTCCTCTCCGGCTGCGCCCTCGCCCTTGCGTGCGGCGTTGTGTGCCTTGCATGGCGGCGGCGCGCTGTGCCTGCCCGGGCCTGGGCCGCCGCCCTCGCCGGGCGGGTGTGGCTGGAAGCGAAACTCCTGGTCTGGGCGGCGGCGCTGCTCTGCCTCTGGGCCTGGCAGGCCGCCTATGTTCCCGGCGCTCTGTGGACGGTGCTGCCCGCTTTGCTCTGGCCGCTGGTGTGGCTGACCGCCGTTGACCTGCGTTTCAATGGGGCGGGCGTGTTCCGCACCAGCCTTCTGGCCCGGCTGGCGGGCCTTGTGGCGGGCGCCTGGCGGGCCCAGCCCTGGCAGCGCCGGGTGGCCGGGCCGGCTGTGCTGTGCTGGCTGGTGCCGGTGGTGATGGTTCCCCTTTTGTGGCTGATGTTCTTCACCTGCTGCTGGGCTGCTCCCGGCCTGGTGGTGTTCGCCCTGGTGCTGGGCCATCTGGCGGCGCTGGCCATCCTGCTGGCGGGCCTTGTGCTGCAGCTGCGCTTTTGCCGGGACGCAGGCCGCCTCACCGGCGCGCTGCACACCCTGCGCTGGGAGGGCGCGGCCCAGCCCCTGCACCTCAAGCCGGGCGCCCCGCTGCACGCCGCCGCCGAGGACCTGAACGCTTTGCGGGAGGGCATCGACGCGGCGGTGGAGCAGCAGCGCAAAGCGGACCGGATGAAGATGGAGCTGCTCACCAACGTCTCCCACGATCTGAAAACGCCCCTCACCAGCATCATCAACTATGCCGACCTGCTCTGCGCAGAGCCCCTGGAGGGCGCGGCGGCGGACTACGCCAAGGTCATCCAGCGCAAGGCGGCCCGCTTAAAGCACATGGTGCAGGACGTATTCGACCTTTCCAAAGCGGCCAGCGGCAGCCTGCCTTTGGCCCTCGAGGCCATCGACCTTTCCAAGCTTATCCGCCAGACCCTGGCGGACATGGACGAGGCCATCGCCGCCAGCCCCCTCGCCTTCCGCACCTCCCTCGCCCCCGAGGCCTGGGTGCTGGCGGACGGCGAGCGGATGTACCGGGTGTTCCAGAACCTGTTCTCCAACGCCCTGCGCTACTCGCTGGCGGGCAGCCGGGTGTATGTGGACCTGGCCGCCGAAAACGGGCAGGCCGTGGCCCGGGTGAGGAACGTGGCGGGCTATGAGATGGAGTTTGACCCCGCCGAGATCACCGAGCGCTTTGTGCGGGGCGACCCCTCCCGCACCGGCGAGGGAAGCGGGCTGGGCCTGTCCATCGCCAAGAGCTTCACCGAGGCCTGCGGCGGCACGCTGGAGGTGCGGGTGGACGCGGACCTGTTCTGTGTGCAGGTGGCGCTGCCCCTCACCGAAAAGCCCGCGCCCGCCGGGGCCGCCGGTGAGGCCGAACCGTCCGAAGCGTGCGCCGCGGCCCTGTGAGCCGCCGCGCCCATCCCCCTGTTTTTACGAGGTTATTCCCATGTCCAGTTTTTCCCATCTGTTTTCATCCAATGAGCCGGCCCGCGCCCCCGAGGGGGCCGAGCTGATGCTTTTTGGCCGCCGCCGGGGCTTTTTCGGCGAGGAAAACCTGCTGCGGCTGGTCGCCTTTGTGACCCTGCTGTTGCAGGCCATCAGCTTCATCACCACCCTGCAGGGCGCAACGGTGTTCCTGGGCGGCATCTTTGTGCTGGCGCCCCTCTTCTTCGCCCTGGCGGTGCAGGCCACCGCCTGGTTTCTGGCGGGCAGCCTGCGGGTGCGCATCACGCCCCTGCGCTGCGTGGCGCTGGGCATGGCCCTGTGCTGCTCCACCTATTATTCCTATGTGGGCATCTACAACACCGTGAACCCGCCCGCCATGTACCTCTCGGCGGAGTACGCCCAGGTGCGCAGCGAACTGGACGGCGCTTATGCCGCCCGCCGCACCCAGGCTTTCCGCACCGCCCAGGATCAGATCAACGCCATGGTGAGCGGCCTGGCCGGGCAGTACAGCCTGCTGGAGCAGGAGAGCGCCCGCCTTGCCGCCTGCGCGAAGGAACTGGAGGAAGCGGGCGCCGAGTATTCCGGCGGCCTGCGCGCCCCCAGCCGTTCCAGCTACGCAAATTACGAGGACTATGTGGCGGCCTACAACGCCTACCTTGCCAGCGTCACCGAAAACTCCTCTGCCGAGCAGGCGGCGGCCCGGCAGGCCATCCTGGCCCGCTACGGCTTCGACAGCGAGAGCGCCCTGGCCGGGGCCACGGCGCAGAACGCCTCGGACCTTTCCGCCTTCGAGGCGGCCGCCGCCGAGCTTGGCGGCGAAGGCGAGACGGTGGCGGCCCAGCTGGAAAGCGCCCGCGCCTTTCTGCTGGACGCCCTCACCGCCGCCGAGGCGGAGAGCACCCTCTCTTCCGACGCCCGCGCCGCCCTGGGGCGGCTGGTGCAGCTGGCTTCGGCCCAGACGGGCAGCACCCTCTCCACCGATGACCTGCTGCGCCCGGTGGACGCGGCCATGACCGGCTCCGGCGAGGGGCTGATGGCCTCCTTCGACGAGCTGGCCGCCCAGCTGGAGGGCGGGCGGGTCACCCGGGCCAACGCCCAGGAGATGAAGACCCTGCTCACCTCCGAAATTCTGAACGCGGTGCTGCGGGTGAACGAGGTGGCGGACGAGGAAGTGCTGCAAGCGGACGACCCGGCGCTGCAGATCACCGACCTGCACTTAAAGCCGCTGCTGGCCCTCACGGCGCCCGCCCAGCGGGGCATGGCCCTGTTCTGCCTGTTTCTGGCGGCGCTGATGGACGGTCTGACGCTGGTGTTCAGCATCGCCTGCCGCCGCAGGCCCACCCTGCTGAAGGCCCGCAGCCCCCGCCGCCTGCTGGCGGAGAACGGCGACGCGCTGGCGGCTCAAGTTTGCGCCTGCCTGCCCGCCGGGCGGGACCCGATGGACGAGCTGGAACTGTTTTTGAGCCGCTTTTCCGCCAGCCCGGACACCCTGGCCGAGGGCTACAGCCTGGCCGCGCCCCGGCAGGAGCTGACGGCCTACGAGCGGCTGTGCGCCCTGCTGTGCCAGGCGGGCCTTGCCTCCATCCGCCCGGCCGGGGAAAACGGGGCAGACGGCGAGGCGGTGCTGCTGCGCTCGGACTTTTTGCTCTTCGCAAACGAGCTGCTCACCACCCGCAGCCGGGGCCGCCTTGCCAGCGACCTTGCCGCCGAGGCCGCCGCCTCCCGCCGGGCCGCGGCGCTGGGCCAGACGGTCTGACCGCTCAACATGCAAAACGGACCCCCGCCGGAAAGCGGAGGTCCGTTTGCTGTTTTATCCGAAATAGTGTTCCGGGTCCACCCGGTTGCCGCCCTTGAGCACCTCCAGGTGCAAATGAGGGCCGTTTGCGGTCTCGGCCATCACTTCGCCCACATTGCCCAGGGCCTGGCCGGCGCTCACCCCGTCGCCCACCGACACCTGCACGCTGTCCGCGGCAAGGCCGGCGTAGCGCCAGGTCAGCTCGCCCGCCTCCACCTCCACGATGCGGCCCCACATGCCGTCGTCGTAGATGTTGCAGACGGTGCCCGCCACCGCGCTCTTCACCTGGGCGTTCTCGGCGCAGGCGATGTCCACGCCGTTGTGGGTGCGCCAGTCCTGCAGCGTCTCGTTGTAGACCAGCTCATCCCCGGAGTAGACCTGTGTGATCTGCCCATCGACCGGCTGCACAAAGGAGGGTGCGGGCGCAGCGGCAGCCTCGCCAGAGCCCCCATCCGGTGCGGATGCTTCGCCAGAGCCAGACGCCGAGGACGGCGGCTGTGACGGCTTTGCCGATGGCACGGGCACATCGTTCACCTTCTGCTCCACCTGTACGTCGGGCAAGTCCCATTCCTGCGTCCCCTCCTGTTCCAGACTGCTGTCGGCGTTCGGCCCGAACCGCTGCATCACGCTGCGGATGGCCCAGAAGCTGCTGGCCGCCGCAGCCAGGATGCAAAGGGCCAGGGCCAGGTAAAAGCCCTTGCCTTTGAAAAACGAGATGATCCTGTTCATGCTATCGCTCCTTGTTGTTTTCTGCTGCCGGCCGCGCAGGGCCGACAAAGGGCCGGGGCGGCGGGTCATCGCTTTGCCCTTAGTTTGCAGCGGGCCGGCGGGTTTTATTCATCCGCCGCCGCAATTTGCCGCCCGCCCGAAACCGGAGAGCCGGGCGGCAGATTTCACATGTATCCCCTTGTAATCCGGGGGGCAGATGTAGTAAAATAATATTTTCCAAATGGATGTTTTTCGGGAGGTGTTTTCTTGGGCCAAAGCTATGTGGCGGGCATCGGCGGGGCCAATGTGGACATCCACGGCCAGAGCCTTGCCCCCCTCATCATGCGGGATTCCAACCCCGGCCGGCTGCACGTGTCGGTGGGCGGCGTGACCCGCAACATTCTGGACAATCTCACCCGCCTGGGCGAAAAGTGCGAACTGGTGAGCGCCGTGGGCGGCGACGTCTACGGCCGCATGCTGCTGGATTCCTGCGCCGGGCTGGGCGTGGGCACCCGGGGGCTGCTGGTGCGGGAGGACCATCCCTCTTCCAGCTATATTTCCATCATGGATTCGGAGGGCGACATGCTGGTGGCCATGAGCGACATGCGGGTGCTCTCGGCCATCGACGCGGACTTTGTGGCCCAGCGCATGGACCTGTTGAACGCCGCGCCGGTGGTGGTGTGCGACGGCAACCTGCCCGCCGGCGCGCTGGAATATCTGGCGAAGCACTGCACCGCCCCCCTCTACATCGACCCGGTGAGCACCACCTGGGCCAAAAAGCTTTTGCCGGTGCTGGGCCGGTTCGACACCATCAAGCCCAACCGGCTGGAGATGGAGGTGCTGGCGGGCATGCCCATCGCCACCGACGCCGACCTGGAAGAAGCCTGCACCCGGGTGCTGGCCGCAGGCGTGCGGCGGGTGTTCGTGAGCCTCGGGGCGGACGGCATCTACTATAAAGGCCCGGCGGGCAGCGTGCACCGGCGCAGCCGCGCCTTTGACAAGCTGGTGAACGCCACCGGCGCGGGCGACGCCACCATGGCGGGCATCGTGCACGCCACCCTGGCGGGCAAAAGCGAAAGCGAAGTGCTGGACTTCGCGCTGGGGGCGGGCCTTGTGGCCATCGCCGCGCCGGACACCATCAGTGAAGAGATGAGCGGACGAGCCGTTCAAACTATGATAAAGGAGTATGTACAATGAACCTGAAGAACTATCTGGACATCGCGCCCGAAGTCAGATCCGCCGTGGAGGCGGGCAAGCCTGTTGTCGCGCTGGAGAGCACCATCCTCTCCCACGGCATGCCCTACCCCGAAAACCTGACCTTCGCCGCCGAGGTGGAGCGCATCATCCGCGCCGAGGGCGCCATCCCCGCCACCATGGCCATCATCGACGGCCGGATGAAGGTGGGCCTGTCCGCCGGGGAGCTGGAGCTGATGTGCAAGGGTGAGAACGTGGCCAAGGTGAGCCGCCGCGACCTGCCCATCCTGCTGGCCACCGGCGGCACCGGCGCCACCACCGTGGCCTCCACCATGATTTTGGCAAGCCTTGCCGGCATCCCGGTGTTCGCCACCGGCGGCATCGGCGGCGTGCACCGGGGCGCCGCCACCACCATGGACATCAGCGCCGACCTGCAGGAGCTGGCCCACACCCCCGTTGCGGTGGTGTGCGCGGGCGCCAAGATGATTTTGGACATCGGCCTGACCCTGGAATATCTCGAGACCATGGGCGTGCCGGTGCTGGGCTACAACACCGACCAGTTCCCCGCCTTCTACTGCCGCAAGAGCGGCTTCGGCGTGGACTACACCGCCAAGAGCCCCGCCGAGATCGCCAAGATCGCCCGCACCAAGTGGGACTTGGGGCTTGCCGGCGGCATGCTGATCGGCAACCCTGTGCCCGAGGAGTACGCCCTGGACTTTGACGAGATGAGCGCCGTCATCGACAAGGCCCTGGCCGCCGCCGAAAAGGACCATGTGCACGGCAAGAACATCACCCCCTACCTGCTGGCCCACATCGTGGAGTACACCGGCGGCAAGAGCCTTGCCACCAACATCCAGCTGGCCTACAACAACGCCCGCCTGGCCGCCAAGGTGGCCGTGGAGCTGGCGAAGCTGTAAAGCCGCCTGTCTGGAAGGAGGCTTCGTCATGGACCGCTGCGGCTGGTGCGGCAAAGAGATCCCGCGCGGGCGGCGCTTTTGCAGCGACGCCTGCAGCGAGCGTTACGCGCGCACCCTCGCCTGGGATCAGCGCTGTATCAAGTGGTTTCTTCTCCTGCTGGCCGTGGGAGTGCTGGCACTGTTTGCCGGCGCGCTCTGTGAGCAAAACGCCCTGGTCGGCGGCGGCATGCTGCTGATCGGGTCGGACATTTTGCTCTTTCCTCTGGTCACGCCCCAGACCATTGCCCTGCTGGGCATGCGCGCCGCCCGCCGGGCGGGGCGCGCTCTGGGCGCAGTGACCATGGCCGCCGGAGTCTGGATCGGCTGGTTTTAAGCCATCGTTTTTCTGATATACGGCACAGCAAAGCCGGGCCTTCCCCTTCCGGGAGGGCCCGGCTTTTTCTTTGGCTGTCCTGCTGTTATTTTCCTGCCGCCGGGCCGCGGTTCAGCTGCCTGCAATAGTATGACTTCTTTCGGCATTCTGCCCAAAGCGGGGGCCATTTTGACCGTTTTCTTGCAACTTTTCCCATTTTACACGGTTTTTACAACCATTTTTCTACACAATTCACAGTTGAAATGCGCCGGATCTTTGAGTATGATATTAAAGGTGTGCCGGAGACGCGGTCACGCGGCCCCGCCGCGCCGTTCCATTTGGTTTCGACAGGTCAGCTGTCCGTCCCCCGCACCCGCCCCCTCGGCGGCCTGCGCGCGGGCAGCCCTGTGCAATTCTATGTGGTGGGGGTATCGATCATGAAAAAGACCAAATCTTCTCGTTCGTTGGCTGCAAGAATGGGCATCGCGTTACTGCTTGGCTGTATCGCGGGCCTTTTTTTTATGTGGCTGCGTGAAACACTGAACGCCACCGGCAACGCGGCGCTCTGGAACACGATCAACAACATCCTGTTCCAGGACATCACCGCGGAGGGGGCCACAAACGCCATCGGCCTGTTCTACATCATCGGCCAGATGTTCATCCGGGCGCTGCAGCTGGTCATCGTTCCGATGGTGTTCACCTCCATCGCGATGGCCATCGGCGCCATCTCCGACACCCGCACCCTGGGCCGCATCTCCTTCAAGACCCTGTGCTGGTTCCTGCTCTGCTCCTTCTTCGCGCTGCTGCTGGCCGCAACCGTCGGGCTTTTGCTGTTCAAGGCCGGCCTGTTCACCACCTCCATCGGTTCGATGCAGGCGAGCACCGGCGCCTCCGGCTCGAACCCCCTGAACGTGATCCTGGACATCGTGCCCTCCAACATCACCACCGCCTTCAGCAGCAACACCGCCGTGCTGGCCATCGTGTTCATCGCCGCCGCGGTGGGCCTGTGCATCACCGCTGTGGGCGAGGACCGCTGCCTGACCCTGACCAAGCTGTTCAACGAGGTGAACAACCTCTGCGTGGTGTTCCTGAACTTCGTGGTCTCCAAGGTGGGCCCGCTGGCCATCTTCGTGCTGCTGACCCGCACCTTCGCCACCTATGGCATCGACTACCTGCGCCCGGCTGCCTTCTACATGCTCACCACCGTCGCGCTGCTGCTGGTGTATCTGGTGTTCGGCTATGCGCTGATCATCCGCCTCGGCGCCAAGCTGGACCCCATCCCCTTCATCAAGAAGATCTCCAAGGTGGCGCTGTTCGGCTTCTCCACCTCCTCCAGCGCCGCGGCCCTGCCGCTGAACATGGAGACCACCTCCCAGGAACTGGGCGTGGACGAATCCGTCGCCTCCTTCGTGCTGCCCCTGGGCATGACCGTGAACATGAACGGCACCGCCATCATGCAGGTCGTCGCCACCCTGTTCGTGGCGGGCTGCGGCGGCTATGACGTCACCCCGTTCTCCCTGCTGGTCATCATGGTCCTGGCGCTCATCGCTTCGGCGGGCACCCCCGCCGCCCCCGGCGCCGGCGCGATCATCCTGTTCACCATCCTGTCCGGCGTGGGCATGACCAACGACAGCGCCCTGATGGCCTACAGCCTGATCCTGGCCATCAACCGCCCCATCGAGATGCTCTGCACCTCGCTGAACGTGGTGGGCGACTCCTGCACCTGCCTGTATGTGGCCAAGTCCGAGAACCTGCTGAACGAAGAAGTCTACAACGCCGATCTGCATGAGCTGGCCGCCCCCGCCGCCGCCGAGACTGCGTGAGACTTTTCCGATCATAAAGAGGCTGCCGCTCAAGCGCGCTTGAGCGGCAGCCTCTTTTTCATGATTCTCCCGTCAGGTCGAACATCCGCCGGACGGTGTCCCCGCCCACAGTGCCGCCGTCCGGGGGCGCGGGCACGGCGTTCACCTCAAGATACAGGTCCTTCGCGTCCAGAAGCGCCTGGTCGCAGAAGACGCCCAGCTGCATCGTGACGCTCTCGCCGTCCTTGATGATGTAGCAGAAGGCGTTGTGCTGGCTGTCCAGCCTGGCGTCGCCCTCCTTGGGGCGCAGGCTGAAGTACCCCAGCACGGGGAAGGCGGGCTCGCTGCCCGCTTCCAGTTTGTCCATCTGCATCATGGGCGTCAGGTCGTTCGCATCCGCGACGGCCTCCCCCTCCCCTCCGGCAGGGGCGGTGTAGTCCGCCTTCAGCTCCACCAGCACAAAGGGGCGGGCAAGGATATCCTCGCTGTCCACCGTGCAGCCGTACATGTCCACCCTGGCGTCATTGATGGAATCGAACACCTTCACCCCTTCCAGCGTGTAAGTCAGGCCCTCCACGCCCCGCTCGATGGTGTTCTCGGCGCCATCCTCGTAGTGGATGGTGAAGTTTTTATACCCCGAAATGCTCTCGCCCGTGCCCTTGATCTCCGTTTCGCCCGCGGCGGGCGGTTCAGAGGCGGGGGCGGCCTCGCTGCCGGGTGCGGTGCTTTCCGGCACAGCGGACGCCGGCTGAGGCGCAAGGCTCTGGACCGGGGCAGACGACGGGCCGCCTGCGCAGGCGGTGAGCGCCGCCGCCAGCGCGAACAAGGCCGCCAGGGCGGCAAGTCTCTTCTTCATGGTGTTCCACTCTCCTTTATCCTGTTTTGCGGCGCTTCGCCGCAGGAAAAGTATCCCACCGCCCGGGGCAGCAAGTCCCCAACAAGACGTATCGTTTTTGTAAAATCCTGCGCACAAAAAAGCCCGCCGGGAAGCGGCTGCTTCCCGGCGGGCGCGTTCCATTTATTTTTGGCGGCTGCGGGCCCCCGCGCCCCAGCGCAGGGGCACGGCCACCACCGCCGCCACGCCCAGCGCAAGGCCCACGGCGATCTTCAGGGTCTCGGCCCCCCTGGCGGCGGCCGCTGCCGAATCGCCCATGATGAAGCTGTAGGCGGTGTAGTAGATGCCCGCGCCGGGCACCAGCGGAAAGATGCCCGGGATGAGGAACAGGGTGACCGGGGCCTTGCGCAGGATGGCGCAGGTCCGGGCGGAAACGGCCATGGGGATGACCGCCAGAAAGCTGGCCGCCACCGTGTCCGGCTGGTACTGCATGCTCAGCCAGTAGACCAGCCACCCGGCCATGCCGCAGATGCCGCAGCACCACAGATGCCGCGGCGGGACGTGGAACAAAATCGCAAAGCAGACGGTGCCGCAGAAAGCCGCCGCCAGCTGGATCAGAAGCGGGCCGGTCACAGCGCCACCCCCTCGATGAGATTTGCCAAAGCCAGCACAAGGCCCGCGCCCAGGGCGATGCAGACGGCGGTGAGCAGCGCGTTCAGCATGCGGATGACGCCGGAGAGAAAATCCGAGTCGATGAGGTCCCGGATGCCCAGGGTCAGCGCCATGCCCGGCACAAGGGGCATCAGCGCGCCGATGATGGCCTTGTCGCTGTTGACGCCGATGCCGGCGGCGAAGATGAGCAGGGTGGCCAGCGCCACGAACGCCGCGCCCAAAAAGCAGGTGAACAGCTTGCCCGCGCCCCAGCGGTCCAGCCCCAGCAGCACCAGCTGCAGGCCAAGGCCCACCGCAAGGGCCACCACGCCGTCCTGCCAGACGCCGCCGAACAGGATGGCAAAGCAGGCGCTGCCGAAGCCGCAGGCCAGCACCCGGCCCGGCGCGGGGGCGCAGGGCATTTTTCGGATGCGCTCCAGTTCGGCGTAGGCTTCGTCCAGCCCCACCTCGCCCCCGGCGATGCGGCGGGACAGCTGGTTCACCGCCTCCACCCGGCCCAGATGCACCGTGCTGGCGGGCACGCTGCGCACCTGCGCGGGCATGTTGTTCTCCGGGCCGATGCTGGTGAAGATGCCGTTGGTGAGCACATAGCCGTGGAAATCGGCCACGCCAAGGCTCTTTGCCATGATCTCCATGGTCTGCTGGGTGCGGCTGACCTCCGCGCCGTTTTTGAGCAGCAGCTCGCCGGCTTCGGTGACCAGCTCCAGCACCCTCTGGGGTTCGTTCAGTTGGGCAGGCCGTTCGTCACGTCCTCCCAAAGGATCTCGCGTTTTTATCATGTCTTTTTATGCTTTCCCCTGTTGGTTTTCCGGGTTTTGGATGCGATGTTGTTTCAGCCGCGGATGGCCGCCTGCACCTGGGCGAAGGGCTCCAGCGTGGCGTAAAGGTGCGCGCCGATGACCTCCATCAGCTTGAAGTCCTCTTCGCTGTCGATGTCCAGGATGCCGGTGTCCATCATCAGGCTGGCGCCGATCTTGCCGTCCCACAAAATGCCGGTGGTGTTGCCCGCCAGGAAGGCCCGGCGGTAAACGTAGATGCTGGCGTTCACGTCGTAGAACTCCGGGGCCATCTGCCGGGCGGTGAAGGCCGGGGTGCCGGGGGCGTTCTCGATGCCCTTTTCCACGTGGTCGCCGCAGCGGCGCACCATATTGAAGTAGGGGTTGCGGCGGCTCTCGGTGACGCTGAACACCAGGTCCAGGTCCTCCCGGCTCTCCGCCAGCTCGAAGGCGTTTCTGATATCCTGCGCCGTGCGCAGGGGGCTGGTGATGTCCAGGTCCATCACACAATCGTAGACGCCGTTCTTTTCCTCCATGCGGGCGAGGCTGTCCTGAATGACGGCCATCTTGGGCACCCGGTCGCCTCCCAGTTCCTCGCAGCGGGGCAGGTAGACCACTTCGGGGTATTTTTCCGCCACCAGATTCGCCAGGGCTTCGCTGTCGGTGTTGAGGCAGATGTCCACCTGCACGTCGGGGCGGCTTGCCTGGAACAGGCCCGCCGCCGCAAGGCTGTAATAGACCAGCGGACGGCCGCAGAAGGTCTTGAGGTTTTTGTTCTTGAAGCCCTTGCTGCCGGTCCGCCCGCAGATGGTGATGAGCAGTTTTTTCATGATATTCTCCTTTTTGCCGTCCCTTGGAGGCGGCCCTCACATGGTTTCGCCCAGCGTCAGCCCCAGCACCTTCTGGGCCATGGCGGGGCTGTTGATGCTCTCGCCCCTGCCCTTGCAGGCATAGCCGAGGAAATACGCCATCTCCCGCAGGTAGCGCTGGTTCACCGGTTCCTCGCAGTGGATGACTTCGCCGTTTTCCAGCGTCAGGGTGCCCGCGCCGAAATCGGCGGTGACGGTGCCCTCCTTGCAGAACAGCTCAATGGAGCGGCGGTAGGCGCGCCCGAAATAGTCCAGATGCACCTCCGCCAGGAGGCTCGGGTAGCGGGCGATGTAGACCGAGAGGTCGTCCGAGTCGATCTCCAGATGGGAGTAGGTTCCCTTGAAGTTATAGGCTTCCAGCGGCTCGCCGAACAGGTCCACCATATAATCCCACTCGTGGATGAGGTCGATGGTCACGCCGCCGCCCATCTCCTTGTGGGCGGAGTAGACGGTGCGGTAGTCCACCCCGGGGCGCCAGTCCGGCAGATAGGAGGAGCAGATGACCCGCGCGGAATAAGGCGCGAGGGAAGGCATACGCTCCTTGAGGGCCAAAAAGGTGCCGCACCAGCGCATAGGCGCGGCCACATAGGCCTTCTGCTCCGGCCCGAGGCCCAGCTGTTCCAGGTCGTAGCCGGTGCCCTCAAAGATGGGCTTTTCGATGAAAAAGCAGTCCACCCTGCCCGCCAGCTCCGCAAGGGTGTGGGCGTGCAGGTGGGTGGGGTTGGTGATGAAGGCCGCGTCGTAATGGCCCAGCTGGTCATAGCTGACATACTGGGCCCGCAGAAGGCCCTCCACATCTTCGGCCAGCGGCCGCATGGAGGAACGCAGGGCGTCCGCCTGCACCTGGACGCCCTTTTCCTTTGCCACCGCAAAGAGGTTGCGCAGATGGCGGGTGCCGATGGACCCAAGGCCCACGAACAGTACTTCCATGCTTATGCCTCCTCGCTGCTCACCGCCGGCGGGCGGCGGCTGTCCGCCATAAAGCCCGCCCCGCCGGGCAGGGCCCGCAGCTTTTCCTCCAGCGCCTCGGCGCCGCGGTCCAGCTTGAACTGCATTTCCTCCGGGCGCACCGGCACCACGATGTAGAGCATCAGCCGCCGCCCCCCGCCCAGCTTCACCGCTTCCAGGGGCCTGGGGCCGTTCTTTTCGCCGGGCAGGAACAGCACCACCCCGGTGAAGGGGCAGCCCTCCGCATAGGGGTGGGGCGGCGCGCCGTTGGGGATGGAGTGCCCCGCCCCCAGCCAGGTGTTTCCCCTGCGGGGCAGGCCCGCCAGCAGCCGCAGAAGGCGCAGGGGCCAGGCGGCGGGCTTGTCCTCGGCGTCGTTCAGGTGTTCGGGCCAGCGGTTTTCGTCCACCGGCCAGTCGCCGGGCAGAAACATCACCAGCTCCGCCCAGCGCAGCCACTCGTACTGGCGTTTTTTGGGCATGTCGTCCAGGTTCATGGGCTCGGCGCTCATGCCGATGGTGTAGGCCACATAAAAGGGTTCGGCGGCGGTGGGCTTCATCACCGCAAGCTCGATGCCGGTGGCCTTGTCGTCCCAGACAAGGGTCTCGCGCCCGGGGAAAGCGGCGTCAAAATGGGCCAGCAGCCGGTCTTTATAAGCGGTGCGGAAATGGCGCACCGTCACGCCGCTGGGCAGCGTGTCACGTCCTGAGCCGGCCAGCAGCCCGTCCAGAAATCCCATAGTCTTATTCCTCCTCAATGGCCTCGATCAGCCGGATGGTCTCAAGATCTTTTTCAAAGCTGTAGCGCGCTTCTTCCCTGCCCGCCAGCACGCCCAAAAAGTTCTGCAGCTCGTCCACGTAGGCGTTTTCCACAATGTTGTCGCTGTAGCGCGGGTCGTGCTCCACGCTGGCGTAGGTGTCCACCGCCCTTTTTTCGCCGCTGGCGCGGTCGAAGTCGTAGAGGCTCCTGGGGTTGCCCTCCCAGAAGAGGTGCAGCCCCTCGCCGAAGCACTCGAAGTTGCGCACCGCCTTGGGGCTCACCACATCCACCGCCAGCATGCCCTTGGTGCCGTTTTCGTGGCGCAGGGTCACAAAGACGCTGTCCGGGTAGGAGATCTCCAGCTCGCTGAGCTTGTCCTTTTCCGCGTGCAGGCTCTTCACCGGGCCGAAGGCGTCCAGCAGCCAGGGCAGGTCGATGCCGAAGATCTCCCGCACGCCGCCGGTGCGTTTATCGCCCACGAAGAAGTTTTTGTAGTTCTCCCAGGGGTGCCAGTCGGGCAGGTACTGGCCGATGTGGTAGATGTAGTTCACCGGCTTTTCAAAGGCCTCCACCCGGCTCTTGATGTACCGGGTCTCGCCCCGGTAGAGCATGGTGGAGGAGAGGAACAGGGGCAGCCCCTTTTCCTTTGCCAGCGCCATGTTCTCGGCGTAGCCGTCGCTGACCAGGTTCAGTTCGGTGAACACCGGCAGGCCCGCTGTGAGCAGCTGCCGGCTGATGGCAGCGTGAGAGAGCGGCGCGGTGCAGACCAGCGCGCCGTCGAATTTTTTCGCCGCCAGCGCC